>JAUUZB010000664.1 GCA_030590185.1 Deltaproteobacteria bacterium | reverse complement strand
TTTGACGCCATGGTCGAGCGCCAAATCAAATTCATCGGCACGGGTAGCCGGCCGCGGTCCCGGCGTCGGCCCGACCACGTACCATCGATCCCACCGGCGGTGATCGCGGGGGAACGCCGTCTGGTGACGGTCTACATCGAGCACCTCGCGGGGGAGGACGGCCGCGAGCCGATCTATTGGACCGCCCATCGGCCACAGACCAACGAGACCTTCGCCCGCTTCGTGCGCCCACCGACCGTAACGGTGACCGACCGGCAGCTCGCCCATACTGGATTCGACCGAGAGATGGTCACCAACGGGATCAGCGGCGAGGAGCTGCGCGACGCCTGGGAAGGCTTCCTCGCCCCCGACGATCTAGTGGTGGCCTGGAACCAAAGCACCCTGGAGCTCGCCGCCCACGGTCGCGACACGGTGCATCTCAAGACGATCTACTGCAACCTGATCAAGGGCGCCTGCGGGCACCTACGCCAGGTGATCGACCGTGAGGGGCTAACGCCAACCCCGGTACCGGTGATCGGCCGCGCCGCGAGCCGCCTCGGGAGCGCCCTGGTCATACTCGACCACCTGCGCGCCCGGGCCGAAGCCGCGCGCCAGCGGCGGGCACAATCGTGAGCTACACCTCCACCTCCGGCGCGTGCAAAAACTGCATGCTCAGGGTGCCGGCGTCCATGGTCCGCGTATAGGCCGCGACCAACCCGGCCTCCTCCACCAGCGCACTCAAGCCACCCCGGGCGGTGAAGTCCCGGAACCCCTGGTAGTGCTCACCGCCGGCGAGTCGCTCGATGGCCCGGTTGCGCCAGCCGGCGAGGTTGCGCGGCATGGGGACTTGGAAATCCACCACCACCACCCGGCGCGCCACCCGCGCGAGCTCTTGCAACACCGGCGCCCGCGCCGCGGTCGGCATTTCGTGCAGGGCCATCACCAGGGTCGCCGCGTCAAAGCTGGCGTCGCCAAAGTCTGGCAGGTGAGAGACGTCCCCGACCTCGAAGCGAACGTTGGACGCGCCGCGACGGCGACGCTGCCGCTCGGCAAAACGCACGTGCCGGGGGGAGAGATCCATCCCCACCACCTCGTCGCAGGTGTCGGCCAGCGCCAAGGCCAACCCGCCCGTGCCGCAGCCGGCGTCGAGCACCCGGCCGCGCAGGGGCTCCTGCTTGGCTATCCGGCGGTGCAGGCCGCGCAGGAGCGGCTCCATCACATAGCCGTAGAAGGGGCCGTCGTAGATGTTGCTCGACGGTTCGCGCTGGACGTTCATTGTTATCGTCTTCTCCCTGACCACCCGTGGCCGTGTCTCTGCCGCGCTAACGTAATGCCTCACGCCTCCCGGGGACAGAGTGATTAAGGTAGGAGACTGAGATGATCAATAGACGCCATTGTCCCTCACGAGCCCACGCCTGGCCGGCCTTCCTGGTCGTCGCCGCGCTCGCCACCGCCAGCGCCGCGCCCGCCGCCGCCGCCACTAACGACGCCGGCTTCGACCAGGATCACCCTCTGTGGACCGAGCTGCTCGGCAAACACGTAGAAGACGGCCGGGTCAGTTACGGCGTGCTGCACAGCCGCGACCGCCGGGCGCTCACCGCCTACCTCGGTGAGCTCGAGGCGGTGACCCCCGCCGACTACGGGCGATTCAGCGAAGCGCAAAAAATCGCCTTCTGGCTCAACGCCTACAACGCCTACACGGTGGAGCTGATCCTGCGCCACTACCCATTAGAGAGCATCCGCGAGATCGGCTTCCTGCCGCTCGCGGCCTTCCGCGACAGCTTCATCCCGATCCGCGCCACGGGAGAGGAAACCATGTCCCTCAACGACATCGAGCACGAGGTGCTGCGCGCCCTCTTCTCCGAGCCTCGCATCCACTTCGCCCTGGTCTGCGCCTCCGAGAGCTGCCCCCCCCTGCGCGCCGAGGCCTTCCGGGCCCGCGACCTCAATTCCCAACTCGATGACCAGGCCCGGCTCTTCATCAACGACCCCACCAAGAACCGATTCGATGCCGCCTCCGGCACCCTCTACCTCTCGAAGATCTTCGACTGGTTCGCAGAGGATTTCGTCAAACACGGCGGGGGGGGGGTGCCGTTCGTGGCGCGGTACCTCGCGGGGGGCCTCGGGGCGAATCGGTCACCAAAAATCGAGCACCTGGAGTACGACTGGTCCCTCAACGGCAAATGAACAGGGCAACGGGCCCCTCGATCTGCCCACCGCCGGGGCTCGGCCGAATCACCGAAACGGCTCTTTTTTGTCACTGTCCGGATGATCTCCGGTCGGTCGATAGTTATCCTTAGGGAGAGCATGTCGGTGACCAACCCCTGGGTAAAGAGAGCCGCCTTGGTCGGCGGCCTGATCGGTCTGGCGGCCCTCATCACCTGGGCGGTGTGGCCAGGGGTGCCGCAGAACGACCGGTCGGCCCGCGCCAAGCGCGAAAGCGCGCTGACGGACCACGCTACCCGGACGGCGCAGCCCACCCGCTTCGAGGAGCTGTTCGTGGTCTCCCTGTCGATCAGCGGCCGGGTGCACCACCACGGCGAGGGCATCCCCGGCGCGCAGGTCTGCGCCGACTGCACCAACAGCGATTGCCACGGGGTGGAGAGCACCCGCCGGGCCTGCGCCCACACCGACGCCGGCGGTCACTATGAGCTCTCCGGCCTTTCCCCGGCCCGCTATGCGCTCGTCGCGGACCACGAGGGTTACCTGGCGCGGGAATACGCCTCGGCGGACAGCGAGGTGTTGGACCTGCGGCCAGCCGACAGCCTGACCGGCATCGACTTCGAACTCGTGCCGGGCGGCGTGCGGATCAGCGGCACGGTGCGCGACCAACTCGGCGGGGTTATCGCCGGCGCCCGGGTCGAGACACGCAATGACCTCAGCCCTATGAGCGCGCCGGTCTTCACCGACACCCTCGGTCGGTATGAGCTTTGGATCATGGCCGGGGAGGTCGGCGTCTACGCCGAGGCGGAGGGCTACGTGCCGGCTCACCTGCCCGCCACCGCCCCCGGGGAAAATCTCGACCTCCAGCTCCTGCCGGCGGCACAGATCTACGGCACGGTGGTGATCGCCGGCACCGAGGAGCCCCTCGCCGGCGTGCCGATCTCCGAAAAGGAATCCTGGTGGAGCGAGTCCGAGATCTTCAGCTCGGACAACGGCTCCTTCGTGCTCTCCGGCCTCGCCCCGGGGCGTTACCGCCCCACCGTGATCAGCGCCGGGTGGTACGGCCAAAGCGAGCACAGCGTCGAGGTCGGGGTCCAGGACACGGTCGGCCCCATCGTCATCCGGGCCACACCAGCGGTCGCGATCTTTGGCCGGGTGGTGGTCGGTGAACGGGAGGAGCCGTGCCCCGGCGCCTGGGTGTACCTCAACGGCGGTTCCTCCACCCTAACCCGCGGGGCCACCGCCGACGAACTCGGCGAAGTCCAAATCAGCTCGGTGCTGCCCGGCAGCTACCGGGTCAACGTCACCTGCCCCGGTCACCTCAAGACCTCGCGCTTTGCGCGCCTCGAGGTGCGGGACCAGGATCTGCACGACCAGCGCTGGGTGCTCGACGGCGGCGAGGGCCTCAACGGGATCGTGCTCGACCCGAGCGGCGAGCCGGCGGAACGTTTCCGGGTCGAGCTCAACAACCTCGACAGCGGCCGCTCCTACTACGTCTACTCCAACGGCCTGGGCAAGTTCGCCTTCCACGGCCAACCGGAGGGCAGCTACGAAGTCTCGCTGACCGCGGCGCCCGAGGAGCGCCTCGCCATCGATCTGAATCCAGGGGTGGCACAGCCGCCGGTGGAGCTGCGCGCCCCCGGGGCCGGGATCATTCGCGGCCGTCTGGTCGACGAGGTCGATCGCCCGGTCACCGAGTTCGGCATCACCCTGCGCTATCACGGCCGCCAGCTGTTCTTCCTGTTCAAATCGGAGGACGGGCTGTTCGCCATGGAGGGCATGTCGCCGGGCACCTATCGGGTGCAGCCCACCCACCCCACCAGCGGTGACCTGGCGATCCTCCGT
>JAUUZB010000110.1 GCA_030590185.1 Deltaproteobacteria bacterium | reverse complement strand
CGCCGCCCTATTCGGGAAGCGGGCCATATGCGTTGACGAGCTCCTAGCCGACGAATTCCGCCGCCAACGCGCCATCGCCCGTTGGAAGGCGCGGCCGATGGAGCCGGCGCTCGAGGATCGTCACCTGGCCCGGGCCATCGAGCCGATCGACCGGGACGGGATCGTTGGCGAGGTCGGCATCTTCGAGCTCGATCGCCACGAGGCGATCATCCAGCTGATCAAGGAAGGCTGCCTGCTGCGCTCCTTGACCCTCAACGTTGGCGTGCCCGGACTGCGGGTAGTGCTCGAAGCGGACTTCGAGCCCACGTCGAACTACGACGACGTCAAACGGGACGCGGTCTTTATAGCGACCATGTTGGCGGTGGTCGAGAAACTGCCGGCGCTGTTCTCCACCTTCGTGACCCACCGAGACTGGGGCGTCGAGGAACGCCGCTACCTGGCGCACTATCTCCATTTTGTCTTCAAGCGGTCACCCACCGTCACCTTCCTGAGGGGATGCGGCTACTCCAAGGAAGCGGTGGCGGCCTTCGCCAAGAACACGAAAACCTACCAGCCCGCCCTCGGTATCGGTCGGGTTGGTCCTGGGGGTGCCGAGCCGTTTCCCCTCGCCCGGGCGCCGCTCTTCCCTCGAGTCGATGGCCCGACGATGTCGCTCGCGGACATTGAAACCGCGATCGCGCGGGACGAAGGTGTCTGGTACGTCTGCGTCGAGGACGCCGAGCCGCCGCGAGAACGGCCGGAGACCCCGTTGCTCAGCCTCTCGAAAACCGACCGCGCCCTGCTCAGGACGATCTTTCGCCCCCGCGACCTCGGGGATTGGCACGAGGAGGCACAAAAGCGCGGCCTCGCCCAGGCCTTCGAGGCCAAGCCGACCGAGCGGCTCGAGCTCACATCGAACCGCCTCCTCGACATTGAGATCGACACCGACTCCGGTATCCGCGGTCGGATCGCCATCCCAACCCCGAACACGCCCCATCAGATTCTCCCGGGTCAGGACAACGCCGTGCGCGTACGCCTGCTCAAGCGCCACCGTTTGCTCGCCGTGCGTGCTCTGGAGATGCCCTTTGGCCCGCTGTTCGGGGTGGTCAACTACGACCAACTCCAACCGACCTCCGACTGGAAGAACGTGCGCAGCAACGCCATGCTCACGCACGTCAAAAAAACCCTGCAGGACGCGGCGTCGAGGCTGCTCGCCAAGCTCTGTGCTGAGCTGCCCCGCCTCTCCGCGACACGGGCCGCCATGGCCCGCGGTGTTCTGCTCGATGCGGCCGCGGGCCTGCTCGGTGATCGGGCCAAGGAAACAAAGAGCGACACCGGCGTCGACCGGCTTCGAGCAACCCCCCTGTTCCGCACCATCACCGGGGGGGAGGCCTCCATCGCGGAGCTCGACGCCGCCTTCGCCGACAAGGATCGCATCTACTACGTCAACGATGCCTATGATTTCGATCCGGCGGGCAAACGCCTGATCCTTCACCTCCAGCCGAAGGTAAAACCGTTTCTGTTGAGCCGCTACGGCTCCGACCATCTCGTCAACTCCAAGCGCTGGGTCGAGAACCGCATCGGTCGACGCGCCTTTGAGGAACGGCCGAAGGTCGAGCGGGTGGCGTTGGTCGCCGACGAGATGTTGGCTACGACGGTCATTAAGAAGAAGGGCCTGCGCGGCGAGGTCGGCCTGAGCCGACGACGGCGGGAGCTCGGTACCCGGGGCAGTGTGGAGCTACTCAAGCACAAGCGTCGGATCACCACCCTCCCCGGCACCACGAGCTGGGCGTTTGTCGCGATCCTGGATGACGCCAAGCTGCCGCTCACCCCCACCTACCAGCTCAAGCCAGCGGACCCGCGCATCAACAAGCTCTGGAACATCTGCCTGGCGCAGGTGCCGGAGCTCGTGGCGCGCCTGGTGGAGCGTTGGCCCGAGCTGCCGCCCGAGGACAAACAGGCCGCCTGGTATCACCTCATCGATTTCGTCGCCGCCCCGTACCCGCCCAAGGACGCCGGTGCACCCAAGGCCGAGCGGGTCGCTGCGATCCGCGATGCCGCCGCCAAGATCGCAGGCCTGCGCACCACCGACGGTCGCGCCCTGTGCATCGCCGAGCTCGAGGAGATCGCCAAGCGCTTCGGCAAGGTCCGTTACCTCTCCAGAGCCAAACAGGGGGAGCCGCTCGACCCACGTCAGGCGATCGTGATTGCGGACGAGCTCGAACAACAGCGGTTGCGGGAGATCTGCCAGAAACTCGTCTGCTACGATGGGGAGTGGGCCCGCGAGCAAAAGGGCATCCGCCACCGGAACCTGGCGCCGGAGTTGCCGGCACCACCGGAGGAGCTCTTGGTCCGCGTCGGCTCGAAGCACGACCGCTTCGACCTCACCCTCTGGATCCCCAAGGAGATCCCGGTCGACCCGCGGCGTACCCTGCGCGTCGCCATGGGCAGTGAAGGCAAGCTAGTGGAGTGGCGTTGTGTTCGCCCGGAGCTGCCCTGCGCCGGCGTCGCGAGAGGCCGGCAGGTCGCGGCCCCCGATTGGTTGCGGGTGGAGCTGCTCGAGTCCGAGGAACACGAGATCGTCCACTCGTTGATCAAGCTGTACCTGGACCTGGCCGGTCGCTTCAAACAGCTCAAAGGCGATGAGCGCGAACGGGTCCGCGATCTGCTCGAGAACGCGGCGCTCGCCACCCACCGGATCAAAGAACCACCGGCGGCCTTTGCGGAGCGCTACACGAGCCTGCGGGATCGGCTCGCCAAGTTGCCCCTGCTGCGACTCGGGCCGGAGGAGTGGATCAGCCTGTCGCAGGCCCTGCGGGAAAAACCGCCGGTGCTGTTGCGACTCGGCCTGTGGGAGCCGCAGCGGTCGGCCCCGGCTCCATCCCTCGACGAGCTCGCCGCCGGGCACCAACCGGCGGAGGCAGGGTCGGGTTCGGAGTCAGAGTCGAATCCAAAATCCGAGACGCCCGCCGCGTCGCGCACTGCGCCAACCAGCGAGGCGAAACCGAAGCCTGCACCACCGAGTCCAGAGGATGAGCTGATCGACGACCTGCGCCGGGCGCTCGCTTGGCTACGGGAGGAGCATGGCGAGCTACTAGAGGATCTCGCGGCCCGGCGTTTTCACAGGGACCGCAAACGCAAGGATCGCGTCGCCACCATCGACGGTGGGCGCATTCTCCTGCACATGCGTCACCCCTTGGTGGCCGAAGCGATCGCCAAGCGCACGACCGATCCGATGGTCGTAACGTTCCTCGCCGCCGCGGTCTTCTCCGCCCTCAACCGCCACTATGAGCCGATCACCGACAAGGACGAGCGGGTGTTCGTGACCGCCCTCGTGTCGGGGTTGCTCGCCGCTGATTCTTAGAGCCTCGATCCCGGGCAGGGGATGAACACCGCGAGGTGTTCCACGACCCCCGTCAACCCGATAGGCTGGATCCGCATGAACACCCTCGGCCAAGTTCCCGCCAGGAGATGGGCGAGGACCGTCGCAGGTGTCTGGGTTCTATTGCTCATGGGCGCACTCTCGGCCCGGGCGGATCCTGGCCACACTGCGGATCTCGACGCCGTTCGGTTGCAGCTCAAATGGCATCACCAATTTCAGTTCGCCGGGTACTACGCAGCTGTGGAGAAGGGTTTCTACCACAACGCCGGCCTCGATGTGACGCTGGTTGAGGGGGGGCCGAACGTCGACTTTGTCGACGAAGTGGTTTTCAACCGTGCCGAGTTCGGCGTCGAGGTGCCTAGTCTGGTGGTACGCAGGAGCGAAGGGAAACCGGTGGTGGTGCTCGCCTGCATCTTCCAACACTCCCCCATCGCCCTCTTCTCATTGGCGGAGTCTCAGATTCGTTCGCCCCAGGATCTCGAGGGGCGCAGGGTGATGCTTCGCGCAGAGAGCGATGCGAACACCATGGGAATGATCCTCGACGCGGGTCTAGACCCCACGACCGTCGACATCTTGCCCCACTCTTTTGATTGGCAAGATCTCGAGGACGAGAAGGTCGATGCCATCAGCGGCTATATAACCGCCTTTGGGGCCGTGGCGCAGGCCCAGGGTCTCGATGTTCGGACCCTTCGGCCCCGTGACTACGGCTACGACTTCTATGGAGACTGCCTGTTCACCAGCGATAGGCAGGTAGAGCATCACGCGACGCGGGTGGAGGCCTTCCGAAGCGCGAGTCTCATGGGCTGGCGCTATGCCATCGACAACCCCACTGAAATTGCCGAGCTGATTCATCGCGAGTATGCCCCGGACCGGAGCGTGAAGGACCTTCTCCGGGAAGCGGAGCTGATGCAGCCGATGTTGCAGCACGACCTCGTGGAGTTGGGGCATTCCCACGCTGGGCGGTGGGCCAGGATCGCGAGCACCTATGCGAGGCTCGGTCTGCTAGGAGAAGCACCCCCACTCGAAGGGCTGCTGTACGAGGGTCCGCCTCGCAGCCAACGCTGGCTCTATCTCCTCGGTGTCCTCCTCGCCCTCGTGGTGATCGGGATCGGCATCGTGTGGATTTGGAACCGCCAACTCAAGCGCGCAGTACGCACGAGTACGACGAGCCTTCGAGGGCAACAGGAGGAACACGAGCGCTTGGTGGACAACTTGAACGGCGCCTTCATCTACCGACACGACCTGAACGGCGTCTTTCAATATGTCTCTCGCTCGGTCACCGACGTCCTCGGCTACGAGGTAGCGGAATTCCAGGCCCACTTTGGGAAGTACCTCACCGATCATCCGGACAACGAGGCGGTCTATCAATCGACCGCCCTGAGCGCCGCCGGCGTCCGACAATCCCCATACGATGTTCACATTCGGCACAAGAATGGCGGGACGCGTTGGCTCGAAGTTTCCGAAGTCCCGGTTTGGGACGGCGGAGAGGTCATCGCCGTAGAGGGGGTAGCCTTCGACGCGACCGCTCGCAAGGAGGCTGAAACGCACCGGGAGGCACTCGAGGTGCAACTCTTTCAATCGCAGAAGTTGGAGGCGGTGGGCACCCTCGCAGGGGGCGTCGCCCACGACATGAACAACGTGCTCGCCGTGGTCCTCGGGCTCGGCTCTTTATTGGAGAGCACCAGACAACCGGGCGACCCGGAGTTGCCCGACATCCAGGCCATCGTTGCCGCCGCCCGCCGGGGCAAAGCCATGGTCGAGAACCTCCTCGGCTTCGCCCGCAAGGGCAAGTACCGCAAGGAGAGAGTTTCACCCAACGCCATCGTCCACGACGTGGTCGAGATGCTCGCCTATTCACTCCCCAAGAAAGTCTCCCTGACCACAGCCTTGGCTGATCAGCTCCTGGCGGTCGAGTGTGATTCCGCCCAAATAGGGCAGAGCCTGATGAACCTGTGCCTCAATGCCAATGACGCGCTCAACGGGAAGGGAACCATTACCATCTCAACGAGCAACGTGGTTCTGGCTGCAAACGACATCGTGGGGTTGGAGCCGGGCCACTACGCTAAATTGCGAGTTTCGGACGATGGGCCCGGGATGACTCGAGAGACCCTGCGCAAAGCGTTTGAGCCGTTCTTCACCACCAAGGACCTGGGCAAGGGCACCGGCCTCGGGTTGTCGATGGCCTACGGAGTCGTCCAAAACCACGGTGGCTCCATCGACATCGAGAGCTCCCCCGGCGAGGGCACGGCGGTGAGCATATGGTTGCCCGCCGTCGAGTCCGATGAAACCACAGCGGACGGAGGAGACAGGGAGACCCATGAAGCGGCAGACGCGGCAGAGTCCCCCACCCCGCAACGTCTGGCCACCTTGCTCCTCGTCGATGACGAGGAGATGTTCCGGGCGACGGGCAAACGCATACTCGAGGCGGCTGGGTACGAGGTTCTCCTGGCCGATGGTGGTGCCAGCGCCATTGAGACGTACCGAGATCGCGGCCCGGAGATCGACCTCGTCGTCCTCGATCTGACCATGCCCACCATGGACGGCGCTGAGTGCTTCAGCTCATTGAAAGAGATCGACCCAACCGTTCGTGTGCTCATCTGCACCGGTCACGGAAAGTCTGACGACACAGCAGCAATGATCGCCAACGGGGCTTTGGGCCTGTTGCCCAAACCGTTTGAGGTCAACGAAATCACCGTGGCCATCGACGCGGCGTTGCGGACGAAGACTCCAGTTCCATAGAAGGGAACCAGAGAAGCGGTCCGGCCACCTCATGGATTGAGACCCGGTGGCTCGATGTGGTAGCCAACCGGGCCCATGGGGTTCAACACCCTCACCTTTGCGATCTTCTTACCGATCGCCGTCCTCGCAGCCAACCGCGCGCGCCGACCCAGCAGCAAGCGCCTGGTGTTGTTGCTAGCGAGCCTGATCTTCTACGCGGCCTGGAATCCACCCTTCGTCCTGTTGCTCTTCCTCTCCATCGCCGTCGACTACACCGCCGGGCTCGCCATGGGTCGCCGCGCACGCCATCGCGGCTACTGGTTGGCGGCCAGCGTGATCACCAACCTCGGGATCCTCGCCGCCTTCAAGTACGCCAATCTCTTTGGCGACGCGGTGGCTCTATTCGGAGGACCGGCGGGTCTCGGCGAGCTCGACGTCATCCTACCGATAGGGATCTCCTTCTACACCTTTCAGTCGATGAGCTATTCCATCGACGTTTATCGGGGCGAGCGCGAGCCGATCACCGACTTCGTCACCTTCGCGACTTTTGTAACCTTCTTTCCCCAACTGGTCGCAGGGCCGATCGTCCGCGCCAATGAGCTGGTGCCCCAGATCGAGGATCCAACCCCAGCGACCCCGGAGGACCTGCGCTACGGCGTCGTGCGCATCCTGGTGGGCGTCTTCAAGAAACGGGTCCTCGCCGACTGGCTGGTGACCTTCATCTGGCCGGTGTTCGAGTTGCCGAGCGCCTACCCGGCCTGGGTGTGCGCCGCCGCCTGCCTCGGGTTCGTCATTCAGATCATCCTCGACTTTGGCGGCTACTGCGACATAGGCATCGGCGCCGCCCGCTTGATGGGCTTCCGACTGCCAGAGAATTTCCAACGCCCCTATCTGTCGCGTTCCCCCGCGGAGTTCTGGCGACGTTGGCACATCACCCTCGGCACCTGGTTGCGGGATTACCTCTACATTCCCCTCGGCGGCAATCGCGCCTCGGCGTGGCGCAAGCGCCTCAATCTGGTGATCACCTTGACCCTCGCCGGACTCTGGCATGGCGCGGCCTGGACCCTGGTGATCTGGGGCTTCTTCTACGGCGTCGCCGTGGCGCTCGAAGACTGGCTCCGCCCCCACCTCGCGCGCCTGCCGATCCCTTCGCGCCTCGCCACGCCGCTCGCCATCATGGCGACCTTCACCTTGCACACCCTGAGCCTCGGATTCTTCCGCGCCCGTGACTTTTCGGCGGCGATGGTATTGCTCGGCAAGATCTTCTTCGACCTGTTCGACGACCCGATCCCCGGGGTGGCGGTCCTCCTGGCGATCCCGATCACCCTCCTCGTGTATCGCGGCGCCTGCGATCTCTACGACCGAGTATTGGCCTGGCGGCCCCGGTCGCGCTCGGCCGAGCTCGCCCTTGCCGCCACCGCCGCCGCCCTCACCGCCGGGGTTCTCGGCCTGAGCGGCCCCACCCAGAACTTCTTCTATTTTCAATTTTGAGCCGTGCGAATCCTATTGCCCCATAGACTCCTGCTGCTCGGCATCATCGCCGGGGCGCTGCTGCTCTTGCTGCCGGCCCATGGTTGGCTTGCCCACGTGGAGGCCAGCGGCCGCAGCCGAGAGATTGTCGACGCCTACGATCTGCGCCTGGTGGGTGAGCCTGGCCTGTCGCCGGCTGAAGTCGCTCTGATCGGTACCTCCCTGGCGGGCGGGAGTCGACGTCAGGGCCTGGCGCGTTCGCTCGGAGACCAGCTCGGGGTTTGGGTCCGCAACGATTCTCGGGCCGGTTATCGAGTGGCGGATCAACTCGCCCAGCTTCTGCGTCACGACGACCTCGACCGCACCCTCACCGTGATCGAGCTGAACGGCTACGCGCTCAACATGCGCAAGCACCTCTTTGGTTTCGAGTCCACCAACGTCGTTCGCGATCCGCGCAACATCTACCCGCTCTCGTGGCATCCGGATCCCCGGCTGCGACGGGCGCTCTGGCGGCAGCGCGGTGCAATCGAAAACTGGCTGACCGGCGCGGTGCGCGCACACTACCTACCGATCGATCTGCGCTATCCCCTGCTGCGCGGTGTCCGTACCCAGGCGCGAGACGCGCTGCTCGGAGAGAACTGGTTCCACGCCCACGAGGAGTTCCACCTCGGCCAACGGCGCCCTGGCGAGGTCCACGAGTTTTGCACCAAGAGCTACACCGACGGCCCAGACATCGAGATCCTACGGGTGATGCTCGACACCTTGGTCG
>JAUUZB010000596.1 GCA_030590185.1 Deltaproteobacteria bacterium | reverse complement strand
CTGTGGAAGGACCGGCGCTACTCCAACCACCCGGAGGAGAACCTCCGGGACCTCAAACAGGACCTGGCCAAGATCGGCGAGCAGTTCATCGTGCTCAAGCTGGGCTTGGAATATTTCGGTGGCTGGAAGCGCATCATGGGCGGCGCCGAGGTGGCTGAAAAATCCGGCGACATCACCGAGCCCCTGCGGCCCCGTCGTCAGATCGTTTTCGAGGGACCTGCGACGCGGGTCTTTCAACAGATCGAGTCCTTCTTTCGCGACGACGATCATCATTTTGTCGTCGTCACCGAAGACGGGCAGAAGAGCTGGGCCGATGCGGACTCGCCGATGGGTTGGTTGATCGGCGCCGACGTCGTTCAAGGGGGCGACCTCAAGCTGCCGGACGTCCACCACGTCGAAGTCCTACGGGTACAAAAGGAGATCGAGGAGCGCGTCATCGAACGGCCGGTGGTCACCAGCCTTCCGCCGGAGGTAATCGGCGGCCTCGACAACGACACCGAGCGACAGATCATCAACCTGATCGACGCGGTACTCGAAATCCGTGACAGCGCCGCCTCGGATGCCATTCGCCAGGCCGCCGCTTCGCCTGTCCGGGAGACCAGCCTCGAGCAAGAACAAGAGGAGCAGCTCAGGCGCCTGCGCCGCGCGGCTCAGGCGATCGACAAAGATCTCGCTTGACGGCGGCTCAGTACTTACCGTCGCGCAGTCGGTTCGCCGGAACCTCGGCGTCGTACGGGTAGCCGCGCTGCTCCCAGAAGCCGAGCACCGGCGCGTCGGTTAGCTCGACCCGATAGACGTACTTGGCGCTCTTGTAGGCCTGAAGGCGCGGCACGACGAGGCGCAAGGGGAAGCCGTGCTTCAACGGGATGGTGTTGCCGTCGACGCCGTAGGCGAGCAGGGTGTTCGGCTCGAGCGCCACGTCGAGGGGCAACGACTCGTTGTAGGTACCGCCGACGGTATGCAGGGTGACGTGGGTCGCCGACCCGGTCGGCACCACCCGGTCAAAGAGCGTGCTGAGGTGCACGCCGTTCCAGGGCACGTCGTAGACCGACCAACCGGTGACGCAATGAAAGTCGACCACCGGGTCAAAGGGCGTCAGGTCGTTGACCAGATCGGCAAAGGTGAAGATCTGTGGCTCCTCCACCATGCCGTCGACGGTGAGCTCCCAGCTGGCGAGGAGGCTGGCCAAGCTCTGCGGGTCGATGGTGTATTCGGTGAACTCCTGCCAGAGCTCGGTGCTGGCATCCCCGGGTGAAAACGGACAGCTCGCAGGTCCGCGGTCGCCGGTGAGCCTCGCATCGCCGCCGGGGTTATCGCCGCCGCCGACGTCATCATCCCCAGCGGACCCGCCGGTCGAGGCCGAGAGGCAGGAGGTCAGGGTCGAGCCACCGAGCGCCAGCACGGTGCCGGTTCCCAACCACTCCAGGAGGGTACGACGGCTCACCTCACCGGCAGGCGGGAGATTGATCGGTTTGTTCGCCATCGGTTGAAGGTGCGACCGGCTGGTTCGGTGTCAAGCTCGGCCGGCTTGCGCATCAGGCCGGAACGGGCGAAGCTCGCCGCCATGGCCAACTTCCAGATCAAAGTGCGCAACCTCCAAAACGACGAGACCCTGATCGCGACCCTCGACAGTCACGAGGACGCGGTCACCTACCTCGAGACCCGACCGCAGTTCATCGAGGTGATCACCGTGCTGTCGAGCACCTCGGTCAAGGAGAAGGGCGCGCTGCAGAGCGCCATGCGTCCGTACGATGACGAGGAGCGCGCCTTGATGGCCAAGCGCTCCTCACGGATGGAAGAGTTCATCAAACAGCAACGCACCGAAGCCGAGGCGGCGATGGCGACCATGGACGCCCGCGCCCGTGAGGAGGCCGAGCAGGCCGGTCCCGATCGACCGATGCGCGTCCACTGGGACATCGAGGAAGGCTACCGAGTCGACGACGACTTCGACGAGCGGCCGATCAGCGACGACATGCAGTCAGCGATCCAGGAATGGGTGGTGGAGCGCAACACCTGGGTCGAGGACCGCGGCCAGTACGTGGCCGACGCAACCGTTCAAATCTACCCGAATGAGGTTCCGCCGGGGAAGGACCGCATCCTCAGCGGTGGGACCTTCACCCCCCAGCACAAGCCCCCCGTCGACGGCGAAGAGTAGGCGACCCGCCGAGCGCTCAGCGTTCGAGCTCGAGCTCGGCGAGCAGGTTGAGGATCTCGACCAGGGACTCGTCGGTCATCTCGCCGAGGTGCCGTTTACGGATGATCCCCTTGCGGTCGATGACGAAGATGCGGGTCTCGAAATCGTAAGGGATGCCGTAGAGAACGCCCCAGGCGGTTTCCCACTCCAACATCACTAAGTGGTGACCAAAGTCCGGGATGAAATCCTCGAGCTTGTTGATCACCGCGAATTCCGGGATGTACCAGGGGTTGTTGAGCACGACCACCTGGTAGACGACGGCGTCGGTGCTTTTGGTGTTCTTGTGGAGAGTGAGCATCCACTCCCGACAGTGTGGGGCCGCCTCCATGGCGGTGCCGGCCACCAGGACCGCCGGTCGACCGGCGTAGCTCTCACTCGAGACCTGCTTGCCCTGCATGGTCGGCAGGGTCCAGCTCGGCGCTCGGTCTCCTACTTTGAGATCCTTGGCGGCGGCCTCCTGACCCGCGAGCAACAACAGGCCTAGGACCGCGGGAATAATTCTATGCATCACTGCCATCTCATCTCGGTTGGGATCACGCCTCTCACCCGATTAGAGCCACCGGGCCGGGTGTTCGTTCACGCCACATCCTAACCGGCCGCGGGGCGCGGAAAAAGTCTCGTCGCCCACGCAACCGCTCGGGTCGGTTCCGGTACTCGTGGGTAGGAGGCAAACGACATGACGAAGCTACACGCGGTAACCGGCGCTTTTGGCTATTCGGGCAAATCCATCGCCAGGCGATTGTTGGCGCAGGGGTTGGCGGTGCGAACCCTGACCAACTCCCGGCCGGCGCCCGGCGCCGACATCCCCGGGCTCGATGGGATCGACGTCCAGCCGCTCTGCTTCGATGACCCGGATCGCCTAACGGCTGCCCTGACCGGCGTCGAGGTGCTCTACAATACCTATTGGGTGCGCTTTAACCACCAGCGGTTCACCCACCTCTCGGCGGTCGACAACACCCTGGCGTTGTTCGCGGCGGCGAAGCGGGCGGGGGTGAGGCGCATCGTGCACACCAGCATCACTAACCCGGACGCGGACTCGTCCTTGAGCTACTTCCGGGGCAAGGCGCAACTCGAGGACGCCCTGCGGGGGTCGGGGCTTTCCTTCGCTATCCTGCGGCCGGCGGTGTTGTTCGGCGACGAGGACATTCTGATCAACAACATCGCCTGGCTGCTGCGACGCTTCCCGCTGTTTGGCGTTTTTGGCAGCGGTCGTTATCGACTGCAGCCGATCTTCGTTCAGGATTTCGCGCGCCTCGCGGTGGAGCACGGCGCTGGTTCGCAGAACGTCACCGTCGACGCCATCGGTCCAGAGACCTTCACCTACCGGGAGCTGGTGCAAACCGTCGCAGCCCAGCTCGGCCTGCGCCGCGCCATCATCTCGATCCCGCCGGTGGTCGGTTACTGGCTCGGCCGGGCGCTCGGGCGATGGCTCGGGGATGTGGTGATCACCCGCGACGAGATCGAGGGCCTGATGGCAGATCTGCTGGTCACCGACTCGCCCCCGGCGGGCGAGACCCGGCTGAGTCATTGGCTACACGACCACCGGGAGACGGTGGGGATGCGCTATGCCAACGAGCTGGCGCGGCGGCAGGTGCAGTCAGCCCGCGGTCTAGCTCGAGGCGATCACGCGGCGGTAGGCTAGGTCATTCTGGCCGGCGGCCTACGCCTCCGGCAGCGCCTCGGCCACGATCTCAGCGATGTCCTGGGTCTTGATCGCCTCATCCTTGCCGAGGTCGGCCACGCCGTCGCGGATCATCACCAAACAGAAGGGGCAGGCGGTGACCGCCCGGTCCGGGTTCTGCGCGACGATCTCCTTGGAGCGGTGCACGTTGATCCGCTCACCGATGTCCTCCTCCATCCAGAAGCGCGCTCCGCCTGCGCCGCAGCAAACGCCGCGGGTTTCCTTGCGCGGCAGCTCCACCAACTCGATGCCACTGAGCGCGCCGAGAACCGCACGCGGCTCCTTGGCGATGTCGTGGTAGCGGGCCAGGTAGCAGGAGTCGTGGAGGGTGACCTTGCCGGTGGCGCCGCCGTTG
>JAUUZB010000899.1 GCA_030590185.1 Deltaproteobacteria bacterium | reverse complement strand
CGCATCGGCCTTCGCGTCCGGCTTCGCATCGGCCTTGGCGTCCGGCTTCGCATCGGCCTTGACGTCCGGCTTCGCGTCTGCCTTCGCATCGGCCTTCGCGTCTAGCTTCGTGTCCGACTTGGCGGCCGGAGGAGGAGGCGCGGCCGCAATCCCTGCGCCGGGGGTGGTGACCTCCTCAGACTGCGGTTCCGGCGCTGGCGCTGCTGACTTTGAGACTTCCGGTTGCGGGACCGGAATCGGATCCTTTGACGGCGGCGGCACCGGCTGGGTGGCCTGCTCGAAGGTCTCCTGGCTGATGTACTTCTTGGCCTCCTCGTAGGTCGCCTCAATGACCGCGATCTTCGCCCCGAGCTCGTCGCGGACCTTGGTCTTCTCCTTCTCACGGGGCGCCAGCTCGTCCTTGGAGAACTCACCGAGCTCGCAGCGGAAGCGTTGCTCCTCGATGTCGTCGCTGATCTCCTCGAGCTTGGTCCGGATCTCGGTTTCCTTCTTCTCGATGTCGTTCAGCGAGCTGGAGATCTTTTTGCAGATCGGCTCGAACTCCGTCATCACCTTCTGCAGACGACCCTCGTAATCGGTGATGACCTTGTCGCGGATGGTGGACTTGACCTTGTCGTTGCCCGCCTGAGCCTTCTTCATCAGATCCTGAACGAAGTCACGGCGCTCCACGATCGAGCTGACCTTGTCGAGCAGGTCCGAACCGATCCTCAGCTCCGGGTGATCCAATTTTTTGCTGTCTTTATCGGCCATCGTATTACCTCTACGTCTCAGCGCCGAATGGGTGGGCCGCCCGGCCCGGGGCGCCAGAGGGCACATCTTGGCCAAAGCACCGGCGAGACGCAAGCGGCCGAGGCACCACGCCGGCCGCCGACGCGGCCTCCCCCTCGCCCAGGGGATCATGATACGAGGACGGCAACGGGCGGCAGCAACGTGGCAAAAAAAATTAGGCTCGGGGGGATCGACATCGGTGGCACCAAGGTGCACGCCATCGTCGCCAAGGCCAACGGCCGCATCCTGGGCCGGGCGCGCAAACGTCTCAATGGCAGACGCGACCTCGATAATGTCGTGGCGCGGGCCCAGGACTGCCTGCGGTCAGCCTGCCACCGCGCCGAGTTGAAGCTCTCCGACCTGACCGCCGTGGGCATCGGTGCGCCGAGCGGTATTACGCCGGACGGTATCGCGGTCAACGCCCCGAACCTCGGGTGGCGAAAGGTTCCGGTGGTACGCGGTTTCAGCGAGCACCTACGACTCCCGGTCACCGTGGACAACGACTGCAACGCCGCGACGCTCGGTGAATACGTGCTCGGCGCCGGTCGCGGCGCCCGTACCCTCGTGGCGATGATGGTCGGCACCGGACTCGGCGGCGGCATCATCCATCGCGGCGAAGTGCTCGCCGGCACCAACGGCCTGGCCGCGGAGTTCGGTCACGTGATCATCGTGCCCGGGGGGCGGCCCTGCTGCTGCGGGCGAGCCGGCTGCCTCGAGGCCTATGCTTCGAAGAACGGCGTGGCCGCGAGCGTCCGGCACGCGGTGGAGGTGGAAGGTCGAACCTCGCTGCTGGCCCCCGGGGGCGTCGTCGAGATGAAGCACCTGCGCAGCGGACACCTCGCCGAGGCCTATCAGGCCGGCGACGAGGTCACCCGTGATGCGATCCACGACGCCGCCCACCACCTCGGGCTCGGGATCGGCAACCTGATCACCACCCTCGGACCGGACCGGATCGTGCTCGGCGGCGGCGTGCTCGAGAAGCTCGGGGACGTGATGATCGATCAAATCCGCGAAGGCGCACGGAAGTGGACCTTCCCACCCTCCTCCTATCCCGACACCAAGATCGTTCTCTCGACCCTCGGCGATGACGCGGTCGCCCTCGGCTGCGTGGTGATGGCGAGCCGCGGGCGCCGGGGCCCGGGCGTCACCTCAGGGCGCTTCGGCCGCTGACTCTGCCGGAGCCGCCGCGGCAGTCACCGTCACCGTAGCCGTCACCGTAGCCGTCACCGGCGCAGTCACGGCGGCCGACACGGTCCCATTCACCTGAACCCACCAACGGAGGGGCAATCGTCGACGCTCGTATTCACTGGCCCGCTCTCTTATACTGGCGCCACTCCATGGCAAAAAAAACCAAGGCGACCAAGAAGGCGACCAAGGCCAGGAGCAAGAAGGCCACCCCCGCCGACGCGACGAGCGCGAAGCCCGAACCCGCCGCGAAGACCAAACCCGCCGCGAAGACCAAACCCGCCGCGAAGACCAAACCCGCCGCGAAGACCAAACCCGCCGCGAAGACCAAACCGACCGCCAAGCCCAAGGCGGCCACTAAGAAAAAGACTCCTAGCAAGAAGCCGACCAGGCGCAAGGTGACCAAGGCTAAGCCCGCTGTCGCCACGGAGCCCGAACCATCCCCGATCCTCAACCGGCGACGGTACGTGCGCTTCCCGGCCACCTGCCGGGTCGACTACGAGGTCGATGGCCGGCGGACCTTCGGCTTCACGACTGATCTTTCCTCCAACGGCATGTTCCTCAAACGCGGCCGCGGCGCCTTCACCATCGGTGAGCCGGTCGATTTCCGCCTCCACCTGCCCGGGACCAAGACGCCGCTCGACTGCGAAGGCACCGTGATGTGGGCCGGCGAGAGTGGCGCTGGCATCGAGTTCTCCCCTGACCAGGAGAACGTCATCGCGCAAGTGCGCCAGAGCATCGAGGACCAGTTCGTCCTGCGGCTCGCCGACAACCCCACCTCGACGCTGCGCGATCCGGTCAAGGCGGCCAACCTCGCCGGCTACTACTTCGAGGTCCGCCGCTTCGATGAAGCCTTCGACATCTTCCGGCAGGCCTGTGAGACCCATCCCCAGGAGGTCTTCCTGCTCGAGGCGCGTTGCGCCCTGCTCCTCGAGCGCATCGAGGAGCTCGGCACCGATGGTGCGCGCCTGGTGCCGGAGCTCGAGGCGGCGTTGGTCCGGGCGAGGAGTGTCGAGACCACCAGCACCCTAGAGATTGTTGGCGAGCGCCTACTTGCTTTTGTCCAGCGGCAGGAACGCAACCGACTGGAGTCCGAACGCCGCGACGTGAAGAAGCTGCGCGACAGGCTCGCCCTGCAGGCCAAGGCGGAGATCAAGGATCTGCTGGCGCGCAAGACTGAGGCGCTCGAGGCGGAGCACGGGAAACAACTCAAAGCCCTCGCCGAGTCGCGCGCTGAGCTCGACGATGAACGCCAGCAGCTAGCGCAGAT
>JAUUZB010001000.1 GCA_030590185.1 Deltaproteobacteria bacterium | reverse complement strand
TCCTCACCGTCGTCATCGAGGAAGCCCAATGGATCGGCGATGTCCTCCGCCACATCTTCCGAGCCATCATCCATGGGCGCGAGCACCGAGATGTCCGGAATGGTGGTGTCGACCGGTTGATGGGACGGCAACTCGAATTCGGCCGAAGCGTCCGCCTCGGATGGCGCGTCCGCATCCGCACCCGAATCCACGTCCGCATCCGACGACGCCTCACCAGCCACCCGCGCGGCGATGTCATCGGCCGAGAATCCGATTTGGTCGATCGCTTCGGTGGGGTCGACCGCCTCCTCCCCGTGATTCGCCACCACCGCCACGATCGCGTCGTGCCCCGGCCCCCCCTCCACAGCGAGCGGCTCACCGTCGGCGGGCGCATCGTTGGCGTCGTCGGGGGCGTCAACTCCACCATCCTCCGGCAGGGTGAGGGTCGCGGCCACCTCGGCGATGCCCTCCGGGGTGGCGTGTTGTTGGCGGTTGAAAAACAGCTCGAGCAGCGTGTTGTCACACAGGGTGTTGATCACCCGCGGCACCCCCGCGGAGCGGCGATGCACCTCGGCGAGGGCCTCGGGGGTGAAGATGTCGAGGTCGCCGCCCGACAGGCGCATCCGGTGCTGGATGTAGTTGGCCGTGTCCTCGGCATTGAGCGCCCCGAGATCGAAACGTAGCGCCACCCGCTGGGCCAAGGGCGGGTCCAGGGCCAGGTTGCGCGCCAGTGAGGGCAGGCCGAAGAAGATGAAGGAGATCAGCTTGTGGCCCGGCACCTCGAGGTTGAGCAGCCCACGGAACTCCTCCATCAACTCCCGGGACGAGAGCATCTGGGCCTCATCGATCAGCACCACGGCCTTGCGGCCCGATTGGTGGATCTGCACCAGGCGCTGGTAGAGCTGGGACAGGATGGTCAGCTTGTCATCCGCCGGGTCGGGCACGCCGACCTGCAAGGCGATACGCTTGAGCAACCAGTTCGGGGTGATGCCCTTGTGCACGATGACCAGCATCGCCGCCTCGAACTGATTCTCGGGCAACGAGTCGAGCATCCGCCGGGCCAAGGTGGTCTTGCCCCTGCCGATGTCCCCCACCAACACGGCCAGCCCCTTCATGGCATTCGCCGCGTGCATCAGGCGGCTCAGGGCATTCGTGTGCTGCTCGCTCGCGTAATAAAAACGAGGTAGGGGCGCGTGCCCAAAGGGCTCCGAGGTGAAGCCAAAATAGTCGAGGTAATCCATCGCGCCAACCGCAAAACTAGCAACGAAGGGGCGCGAAAGCGAGTTCTGAGAACCGCCTCGGCTCGCGATCGAGCTGACCTGACCTGAGCCGCTAGAGCCCGAGCTGTTGTTTGACCCAGGTCACCTGGTTGGCCGCTAGGGGCGAGCGCGCGGCTTCGCTACCGTCCGACGCCATCTCGAACGCGAAGGCGGTCTGGTCCACCGGGGAGAAGGTGAACAACACCAGGGTGCCATTGGCCCGGGTTTCCACGGACACGGCCGCGTGACCCGGGAGGTTCTTGGTCAGGGCCAGCCTGATCTTGCTCGACAACCCGGCATTGAGACAGGCGACCAACTTCTGGCCGGCGGCGGCTTCATTCTTGCTGGCCTTCTCGGTGTAGAGCTTGTAGCGGTGGCAGATCGTCTCGTCCCCCGAGGTGCGACGCAGGCATTCCTGGAACTTGTCCAGGGCCTCTTGGCTGCCCCTGAGCACATCGGCCAACTTCCGCAGATCCCGGCCGCAGGAGGCCGCCGGGGTGACGGGCGCAGCCGCAACCGGTGGGGCCACGGAGGCAGCTGGGGGCGGCGGAGTCGCGGCTGGGGGGGCGGCAACGGGCGCTGGGGCGGCGGCCGGCGCAGCGACGGCAGCGGGCGCGGCGGCGGCGGGCGCCGGGGCGACGGCGGGTGCTGGGGCGACGGCGGGCGGCTGGATCTTAGCCCCTGCATCGGCCATCTCCCGAGCCTTCATGCCCTCGGCGTATTTCTGGATCGCGTCCTTGATGAAGACCGGGGGCGTCCAACTCACGGTCGCCATGCACAGGTGGTCGATGGGATCAAAGCTGACGTCCTGAAGCGCCCCGTCGAGGGCCTCGGACTCGGCGAACTTGCGCAAAAAGACCTGGCCGTCATCGGCGCCGGTTGCCTCTGCAACATCGTCGGCGATGTCGTCGTGCTCCTGGCTAAAACGCAGGGCGATGGCCGCCACCGAGCGGCGGACCGCACCACGACAAGCGATCTCTTTGTTGACCCCGGGAGCGGCGGCGCCGGCCACCAAGGTCTTTTGACCACCGCGGTCCACGAGCTCGACGTGGGTGCCGGCCTTTTGGACGAGGCAGCCGGTGGCTCCTAACGTAGCGGTCAAGAAGATGGCGAGTGCTGGAATTCGCATTCCGATTCTCCTATGGTGCGATCGGATCACGTTGGATTGGACGCTCGTGGACTTGGCATATTCTTTATATCTCTTGCCCTCCCCAACCAACCTCCGGTGGGGCGTGCCTGCCTCGTCAGGGCGCCGGTGAAGATCCGAACCGAAATAGCGTCGAAGGAGAGAGCCATGTTGCTGCGCCTCACGCTCGTTGCCCTCTGCACCCTTCCACTGGTCGGCTGTGGCAGTTCCCAGCAGCAGGCGAGCGGCTGGGGCACCAAACGCGATCCCGGCGAGGCGAGCCCAACCCCAGATTGGATGAGCGGCCTCGAGGTCGCAGGCGATCGGCTCTGCGGTTTCGGCGTTGCGGGCGCCGGCTACAACAAGCACTCCCCCTACCCGAAGCGACTGTCGGAGGAGCGGGCGGTCAAGAACCTCGCCGGCGTGCTCGGGACGCGCGTCCAGGAGGCCATCATCGACCGAGAGACCAACAACAGCCTCTCGGTCCGCACCGCCCACGCGCTCACCGTGGATGATGCCCTGATCGAAAAGGTAAAGAGCCTCGCGGAGACCGAATTCTGGCTCGACGTCGACGCCCAGGGTCCCTACGCCGCCAAGGGTTTCACCTACGCCCACAGCTGCCTCGACGCG
>JAUUZB010000513.1 GCA_030590185.1 Deltaproteobacteria bacterium | reverse complement strand
GTCGTACCTTGGGACACGTTTGTCGCAAGGGGGTCGCGGGGACCCGGATCGGGGCACAACGGCGGCCTGCTGGGGCCCAAGTCACGTGCTACACTCCCACCAACCTTCAGGAGGGTCTGATGCCGAGACTAGCGCTCGCGCTCCTCGTCGTATGTACCGTCGGCTGCCGCGTCGAGCCCGCCGACGACCTGTTCGACTGTAACAACTGCCCGGCGGATAAACGCTGCCACGAAGAGATCGGGGCCTGCGTCGATAACTCGGTGCCCGAGATCGCCCCGCTGCCGCCGGTGGCGGCAATTGCTGGCACCGAGATCGCGATCACCGTCACCGCCACCGACGCCGACGGGGACGAGTTGATCATCATCTGGGAGCAGGTCGCAGACGGATCGCCCTTGTTCCCCGAGACCAGAGAGGGCGCGACCCTCACCCTCACCACGGAGGACCTCGGCACCTTCATCGGCTCGCTGGCCTTTACGGTCTCGGTTGACGATGGCTACGGGGGTACCGCTGAGGCCACGATCAGCGTCACGGTGCGCAACGAGGAGCCGACGCTGCGCGCCGCCGATACGGTGTATTTCCTCCTCGGGGCCGGCGATGGCATCAACTTCGACCCGGACCCACAGGACGCGGACGGGCACACGGTCACGGTCGAGTGGATCCAGGTCACCGGCCCGGCGGTCGTTTTCGACGTCGACCCGAGCACCTACGAGCTCTCCGCCACCCCGACCGAGTACGGCGCCTACGGCTTCGAGGCCATCCCCAACGACGGCTTCGGGGATGGTGACACGGTCCGCTACCTGGCCGTGGTGCAGCCGGAGCAGGCGGTGGTCTACGTCAACCAGCTCGCCCCGGAGCCCGACGGCGGGGGCTGCGGCTTTGCGGGCCTGGCGGTGGACTGCGGCTGCTTTTTGTATCCGTGTCGCTCGGTGGCGGACGGCATCGCCGCGGTTCGCCGTGACGATGGTGCCGTTCCTGCGCCAGCCCCGGGGGAGGCGAGCACCACGATCATGGTCGCGGCCAACACCGGCGGGGCGGTCTACAGCGACTGTCTCTACCTGGCCGGCGACGAGATCCTGCTCGGTGGATTCGACCCAGAGGGCTGGGGATGGCGTGCCGAGCTGCGCTCCCGGACGCGCATCCTCTGTGACAGTCCGGATGGGCACTCCATGGCCGAGCGCTCTGTACTTCGGGATTTGACCCTCTCCTCGTCGGTTGACGCCGCCGCCGCGGTGGACGGCATGGCGATGACGCTCGCCATCGCCAACCTCACGCAACCCGACGGGAGCCTCGACCTCGTGGAGGTCCGAGATGTCAACGTTGAGGCCGCGGCCTGTGGCCCGGCCTGCGCGTCGGTCGGTGTGGCTGTACTGAACTCGCAAGCTCTGCTGACCGGCGTCGAGATCAGCGGCGTGGTCTCCGGCTTCGAGGTGGTGCAGGAGTTTATCGGCCTGACCAGCTACGGCGGCTCGGTGACCTTCGAGACCAGCGGCACAACCCCCGAGGATATCCGCGGCAGCGTGTTGATGAACGTGCCGGCGTCGGAGATGTCGTGGGGCATCCTGATGGGAAGGGGCGAGCTGACCGTGTCCGCCCCCGACCTCGCGGTGAACGAGGACTGGGACAAGCTCAGGATCCTCGGCGGCTATTCCTCCTACCTGGTCGGCATCGAGACCTGGGGCGGCGAGCTCACCGTGGACGGCGCGTTGATCGACATGGCGGCCTTTGGCAGCCAGGTGGTGATGGGCATCCAGAGCAGCCCCTGCGACGCCAGCTACACCGCCTGGCCGTGCGCCTGCGATCTCTCCGGGCCCTGCGACGCCCCGGTGCTCGCCCCAGCGCAGCCATTGGTAACGGTGGTCAACTCATCGCTCACCCTGCATGGCAGCTCCTCCGCCACCGCGCAGGTGCCCTGCGTGGGGGCCGGCATCGGCATGGCTTCGGAGCGTACGGGGGCGCTCATCGCCACCAATGACATCCGCTTGGAGGACAGCTTCAACTTCGGGGTTGGCCTTTACATCTACGGCTTCGGCCCGGCGGCGGACGCCTCATCGGCCGACCACATCCTCGATAACGCGATCACGGTTGAGGGGGGCAACATCGATTACCTCTGTCAATTGTTGGACGTGTTCGGCGGCGGAGGTCAATTCACCGGGGCCATCGGCGCCACGATCACCGGCGACAAGACCACGGTGGCGGGCAACGTCATGTCGGTGGGTACCCACGACGTCTTCGCCATCGGCTTGGAGAGCTTCGAGAACTACGAGGACCACGAGAACACCGATCAGGTCTTGGTGGGCAACGTGATCTCCGTCGGCGACCGCCTGCTCGGCGACGATGTCCCCGCGACGCCCTTCGCCGTAGGGGCTGCCCTCTATGGCATCAGCTCCGACACCGGCTTCAACCTGTTCGCAGGCAACGAGGTGCGGGTCGGCAGCGCGGTGGAGTATGCCTCAGCCATCGATATGTCCGCTGATGCAAGTCTCACCGAGTTGCGCTGGGTCTTGGCGAACAACTTTGCCTACGGCGGTGATGGCCTCTACCCAACCGGCCTGAGCATCGCCGGCGCCATGGACGGATCCCCCTTCCCCTACATCTACGCCAACACCATCCTAGGCGGCGGCCACTACGAGCCCAGCTTGATCACCCGGGGTATCGCCCTGTCCGTCGTGGATGACGCGAGCGTGCCGGGCGGCGGCACGGCCGGAGAGCTGCGCAATAACCTGATCGACGCCGGCGGCGGGGTTGGTCGGCGCTTCCTGGTCGAGAACGCGCCGGGTAATTTTTTCTTCGACGACGGCGGGACCTCCGAGGTGAACGTGACGCAATACCTAGGCACGGCGCTGGGACCGCAGCCATCGTTCATTGGCGTGCCGCCGACGTGGTTCTTCGATCCGCCCACCTATTTCGTGCTCTATGCGGGAACCGGTCAAATCGCGACGATCGTCGATCCGGCCGCCGGGTTGGCTGAGGTCGCCACCAACGAAACGCGGGGCCGCGTCGATGACATCTGGGCCGGCCCGGTGGGCTACGGAGCGTCGTGGGTGGTGACGGTGATGGGGGATGAGATCGGCCAGGCGATGGTGGGGAACGCCGACGGTGGAATCATCGGCTCGGGAAACTCGGGGACCTCGGCGAGGCTATCACCATTTCTGCTGGCCCCGCTCTACACGTACGAGGGCGGCGAGAGGGTGCGCCGCCATCCGGCTGACCTGGTCGCAGGGGAGTTTGATGGCGAATACCCGCCCGACGTGATGTTCATCGAAGGGCCGAGCTCGGGCGGGACCGAGGGGGGAATCTGGTTGATGCGGCTTTCCTTGACGCAGGGGTGGCTGGCGCCGACGTCGGTACCGCTCTTTGATTCCAGCGGTTCCTCAATCACCCTCACGGATCCGTACGCCATCACCAAGACACCCGACGGAGGCGTGCTCATCGCCGACGCCACCCCCAGCGGCACGACGGTCTACTTTGGGAGTGCGTATCTCGGCGTGGCGGATGCAGCGGTGAACCTGTGGGAGCTTCCCGACCCCTATGCAGATACGACGCAGGTCCTGGATTCCTGGATTGGTGAGCTCTGGGAAGACGGGGTCGCCGTCGAGGATTTGTATCCTGACGTCTTGATCCTGTCAGAACAGCAGCTGGTGGTCTTCTTTGATCTGAACGTCTTGGCACCCGATCCACCGACGAGTTGGTTCGACGATACGGGCACGGAATACACCCCGTGTTCCGCCGGTGGCGCGGGTGTCGTGCCCATTGCGTTTGCCGGGGGCGACCTGTGCACGAGTCGTGTTCTGGATCTAGACGACTACGAGATCGTCGTGGCGTGTTCGGACGACCGGGTAGAGATTTTTGCCTATGACGACGCCGGGCCTGGCTATGCGCTGCTCGTCGAGCACTCGATCCCCGAGAACAGCAGCATGGTGGTGAATGGGAGCGGGGTAAACGCGCGCTTGGTCACGACGAGCCAAACCGCGAACTCCATCAGAACCTACGACCTCCAGTACGAGATCGTCGGCGGCTGGTCCCTCGTGCAGGTGCACGAGCTCCTCCTCGAAAAACACATCGCCATGATCGCCGACGACGGCACCCACGCGGTGGACTTCGCGGGCACCTTCTTCGCTGACCCGCTCCCCGACGGAGCCACCGACCCGTGCCCCCTACTCATCCGCGAGGACGTGGGCCCCGATTTCGCGTACACCTACGACCTCCACCTCGACCCGGCGGCGGTGGGGACCCTCCACGGCTGCGAGGACAGCGGCGAGCCTCTGGCGGCGCTGCCCCCCTATGGCGTCACCGATGACATCGACGGCGAGGCGCGCCACAGCACGGCGCCGGACGTGGGGGCCGATGAGGTGCCGTGAGGTCAGCGCCGCGGAGTAGAGGTATGTGTATCCCCGAGACCAGCCGCTAGAAAAAATCCCCGTGGGCGATAAACGCCGCGCCGCGCGTCTGATTGTGGAAGGCGATGGTCGGCTCGTTGGTAACCGGATCCATGACCAGGCTGTTGTAGAGCCCGCTCTTGCTCAAGGCCTCGTCGTGGACCGTCGTCGTGTTCCACTCGCCGGAGTGCTCGCGCCAGGCCAGCCG
>JAUUZB010000344.1 GCA_030590185.1 Deltaproteobacteria bacterium | reverse complement strand
GCCCCACGTAGGTATTGATGTTGCCCTTGGTCTGGTCGGAAATGAACGCGAACTCATTCGGCGCGAGCACCAGGTCACGCTCTCGGCCCGTACCATTCGTCATGTAACGCTCCTGTTGTGAGTCGTCCCGCGCGCTGACCTCGGGATCAGGCGCAGTTTCCTGCTTGCGGCGTTTCTTGGCCAAAACCAGACCCTCCTGGCCTCTGCTCTCCGGTCGGCGACGTAGCCTAGATCGGATCGACGCAGGGGTGCCAGCGGTGGTTTGGGGGCATAAACTAGAGTAAAGGGGCTGCCGTCTGAGAAGTGGGGGGAATTGGTTCTCCCAGCCGCTGGCAGCTGCAACCATGGGCAACAGGTATCTCGTCGTTTCGGATCTCCACCTCACCGACGTGGAGGATTTCCCAGGTGGCTGGAAGGCGTACAAGAGCTCCCGCTACCTCTTCGACGACGAGCTCGACGCGTTGGTCAACACCTTCGTCGCCGACGCCGAACAAGGGGATCGCCTCACCCTGATCCTCAACGGTGACATCGTCGATTTCGATTTGGTCAGCGCGGTCCCCGACGACCCACCCTGGAAGGTGGGCTTCCTCGAGCGCCGCCTGGGTCTCAACCCGACCGAGCCCAAATCAATTTGGAAGCTCCAGCGGGTGCTGGCCGATCATCCCCAGTTCATCGACACCCTGGTCGACTTCATCGCCGGCGGCCACCGCCTGGTGTACGTGATGGGCAACCACGATCGGGAGCTACACTTCCCTGGCGTGCAGAGAGCATTCATCGACGCCATCGAGGACCGCGCCAAGGCCGGGGGCAAGAGCCTCACCCAGGGTACGATCCGTTTTGAGTCCTGGTTCCACTACGTGCCCGGCGAGATCTACGCCGAGCACGGGCAGCAGTACGACTACTACACCTCCTTCCCGCACCTCCTGTCGCCGGTGGTCAAATCGGGCAAGCAACGAGTCCTCGCCCTACCGATGGGCAACATCTCCAACCGCTACCTGATGACCCGGATGGGCTTCTTCAACCCCCACGCCGGCGACTTCATCCTGAACGTCTTCAGCTACGTGGTCCACTGGCTGCGGCATTACGCCTTCACCAAACGGAGCCTGGCCTTCAATTGGTTCTTCGGCAGCCTGCTGGTCATCGGCAAAATGTTGAGTCTCAAGCACAAGCTGCGCAAGGTGCCGGCGGAACACCTCGAACGCCTCAAGCGGATCTCTCGGCGCTTCGATCTCTCTCTCGACGAGGTCAAGGCGCTCGGACACCTGCAGAAACCACCGATGACCCAGCGGCTCTACCGCATGATCCGGGAGCTGTGGATCGATCGGGTCCTGATCGCGGCTCTGATGACCGGCGGTACGGTCGCCCTGGCGCTCGTGCAAATCCCCCTGTGGATCAAGCTGATGGTGCCGCTCACCACCTTCCCGTTGCTCTACCTCTTCTATGAATGGGCCACCCGCGGCGAGACGATCTTCACCATCGAAAAAGAGTTCCCCAACAACGCGCGGGCGGTGGCCAAGGTGTTGCCGGCGCGGGTGATCACCTTTGGGCACACCCACTGCCCCCGGGAGATCCCGCTGTCCAAGGAGACCACCTTCGTGGACACCGGCACCTGGGCGCCGATCCCGGACAAACGCGACCCGGGCCGGTTGCGCTCCGGCCTGCGCAACTACCTCATCGCCTCCTTCGAGCAGCAAAAAGTGACCCTGCGGCTCGGCTCTTGGTTGTCGGACGCGCCCGGGCAGCTGCCAGCGGCTCAGGAGCAGGCGGAGTCGGATTCGGAATCAGAATCGAAAGCGGAGGAATCGGCCCTCGTGGGATCGAGCCAGACTGCGGAGGAGACCCCGGGTGACGGTCGGCAGCGGCGCACGGTCAAGGGCCGCAAGAAGCAGCCGGTGCTGGTGGGCGACTGACGAATAGGGAGCCGTGCGAGACGAGGTGAGCGCTGACCGGGCAGAGCGTAGCGTCCCGGCGTGGCTCACGGCCGCGGCCTTGGCGCTGTTGACCGTGACCGCCTTCGCCGTGCGGCTGCACCACTTCACCAAGAACCCGGAGCCGCTCGGCAGCGACGGGTACTACTATGTCGTGCAGGTCTCGGACCTGATCACCCTCGGACGCCTGCACGTCCCCGACGGGAGCTGGGTGCTGCATTGGCTGGCCCTGTGCGGTTGGGCGGTCGACAGCCAAATCCTCGGCATCAAGGTCGGTGCGGCGTTCCTCGCCGCCATCTGTGTCCCCGCCGCCTGGTGGCTCGGGCGCCGTGCCGCGCCGCATAGCTGGGCCGCCTGGTTCCTGGCGAGCTGGGCTGCTGCCTCTCCCACCCTCACCCAACTCGGCGGCGAGTTCACCAAGAACATCGGCATGGCCGCGCCGCTGCTCATCCTGCTCGGCTGGTTGGCGGCGGACCTCGAGCGAAGCCGGTGGTGGCATCACGCCCTCGGCGCTGTCGCGTTGATGGCGGCCTTCTCCGCCCATCGCCTCGGCGCTGGCCTCGGTTTGCTCGCCTTGGTCGGTGCGAGCGCCGGCTGGCTGACGCGATCGGAGCGTGGGGCGCGAACCGGCCTCTTGGTGGCCGGCGGCGGGTTGGTCTGCTTTGGCGTGGCGGCCGCCTGGTTGCCGAACCTCTTGCACCCCGCGGATCTCGAGCGCCTCTCGGGTCAGCTGCGCCTCACCCCGGGCATCCCGAGCCCCTTTGGCTATGTCAGCCTGCGGGCCACCACCGCCGCGCAGCTGTTCGAGCTCAGCGCGGCGTGGCTGGCCCTCGGTCTCGCCCTGTTCACCTGGTGGCGAGGCAGGGGAGGACGCCTGCCTCACCGGGCACTGCTCGGCGCCGCGGCTCTCCCCCTTGCCGCCTGCCTGTTCCCATGGTGGCGAGGGGACGTGCTCGACGTCGGCTACCGCCTCGCCTTGATGACCCCACTGTTGACCGCACCGTTGTTGGCCGCCGCCCTACCGCTGCCGAAGCTCACCCGCCGTAGCGCCGTCGCCGCCGCGATCGCCGCCGCCGCGCTCGCCCTTTGGGCCCCGAGCCAAGGCCTCGACCCCCTCGACACGCCCCCCTACGACCACTACCGCGCCCTGATCCGCCGGATCCCACGCCCCTTGCCCGAGCTGCTGATCGCCCACTCCGGCATCAACTTCCTCTACGACCACGAGACCGGCGAGGAGGCCATGGCCTGGGCCCCCGAACCAGAGCTCGACCGTACCCACATCGGCCGGATCACCTTTGGCATCCACGCCAGCGAGTGGATCGATCTACGCCGCCACCACCCCGACCTCACCCCACCGGTCTTCCTAGACGCCGACCATGCCTACGTGCGCGAGGACACCTGGGAGGCCCTCCTACGCCACGCCCCCCGCACCCTAGCCTGGCAAAACCCCACCCGACTCCGCCCCGCCAGCCTACTCCGGAATCGGTAGTATATAGTAGTATCAGGCACTACCATATACCACATTCCCCCCTGTCAGGTGTCACATATAGTAGTGTCAGGCACTACTATATACCATATTTCTCCTCCCAGGCGTCGATCCACGCCCCCAGCTCCGCAGAGGGACGACCACGCAGCGCCCGCATGGTGTGCCCGACCTGCACGGCCGACATCGCCAACAGCTCCCCCACCTGCCGATAGCTGAGCAGTCCGTCTCGAACCAACGCCCACACCGCGAATCTCCGGGCGGGATTGGCGCCGCGTCCCCGTTCGGCTCGCTCGAGCTCAGCCGCGCCCACGGCGGTGAGACTTCGCACGCGTCGGAGCACCACCTCCGGGGTCACCACCTTGGGAGTGCGCCGGTCCCGGGCTGGTCGCTTCTTCTTGGGCTCGTCGTCGGCTAGCGCGAAGAACCCGGTATCCATGTCCAGCTCCTGAGGCCATTCCACCCGACCGCTGCGCAGGTCACGCACAAAGTCGGCGAGGCCCTGCTTTCCCCCGACCAACCCCAAGAGCGAGTCGCGCCGGAGCCACTCGTACGGAGCGTCCTTGTCGAGGTAGGCGCGGTGGCTCGTCCAGTAGGCCTGGTCCACGCGCCGGATCAGGCGGGCGCGCACGGGGTTCAAATGGATGTACCCGAGCACGCTCAACAGGTGCTTGGTCGAATCGACGACCTGGCTCGAGAACCTCCCCTTGAAGACCGGGCCATCCCACCCGTGCAGACGATTGACCGCCCGGGTGTACTCGCCGCCGAGAAAGCTCATGGTGCGCGACAAGCTGACGTGCGGTGAGCGGACGAGCAGGTGATAGTGATTCTCCATCAAGGCGTAGGCGTGGACCTCCAGGCGGTACCGCTCGCTCGCCTCTCCTAGCAGGGACAGAAAGAGGCCGCAGTGCTCGTCGCGCCTATACAACGGCGCTCGACGTGCACCGCGGTTGACGACGTGGTGCCAGGCACCGGGAAAATCATCGCGCGTCGGTCTACCCATGGTTGCTCCCTTCGTCTCCGCTCGACCGGCCACCCGGGCAAGGGGCGAAACCTCAGTGACATATAGTAGTGCCTGACACTACCATATTCTACCACATCCCCAGCGGAAATGACATATAGTAGTGCCTGACACTACTATATACAACCAACCCCTACCAGAAAAGGCCGATGATCGCTTTGCCCTCGAGGACGAAGGCGTGGCGGGCGGCGAGGTCTTTGAAGCCGGCCTCGGTGAGGTCGTTGAGGCGGTCGCAGGAGGGGGCGCCGTCGCCGAGGGGCCAGGGGGCGACGCGTTCCACGAGGCCTTTGAAGCCCAGGGCGGAGACCGGGGTGAGCAGGACGGTGCCGCCGGCGACCCGGGTGGTCTCCTTCTCCGACTTGCCCTGATAGGGGCGCCAGGTGGTGGCGATGAGGTGCTTGCGGCCGTAGAGTTTGATCTTGGCCAGATTCTTTTCGTTTAGATTGGTGACCCAGGCGCCCTCGAAGACCTGCGTGGCTTCCTTCTCGCCCCAATTTTGCTCCGAGGTCGAATAGAAGACAAAGGAAGCGTTGGAGCGGAGCTTGAGGGTCGAGTCCCGGCGTTCATCGACGTCGCAATAGTTGGTCCATTGGTGGTCGACGAAGGTGCCGAGGGCTTTGCCTGCGACCCGGGCGAGCAGCGCCTTTTGGCGTGTCTGTTCGTCCGGCGTCGCCAGCGAGAAGGGCCCGGTGCGATCCCAGAAGCGCAGCTCCGAAATGACCAGGTCCGGGTAGCGCTTGCCCTTCTTGGCGGCGGCGATGGTCAGGGTTAGCTGCTTGGCCTTCACCGGCTTTGGCAGGGTGACCTTCGCGGGTCCGGTGCGATCGGGAACCGCGACCTCCACCGGAGTCCCACCGTCGACCGAGATCGCGAGCCGCGCCACGCGGGCGTTCTTTTTGAAGTGATCCGCGGAGCGCTGGTAGCCGTTCCAGATCTCCAGGGCGACGATCTCGGTGGCCGCGGCGAAGCTCACGGTCACCTTCTCCCCCTCGCCCAGGCCCTTGGCGCCCTCGACCCAGCCGAAGTCATCCCTTTTGTCGAACAGATAACTGACGTGGTAGGCGTCCACCGGGGTGAGGGTCGACGACGCAGTCACCGTACCGGGCACCGACCTGGGCGGCTCGACCATCACGTCCCGCCCAGAGGGCCCGAGGAAACGCACCTCGGCCAGACAGGCCGCCGACCGCCGGAGCTTGAGGAAGACCGAGCGCACG
>JAUUZB010001038.1 GCA_030590185.1 Deltaproteobacteria bacterium | reverse complement strand
TTGATACGCTCATCTCCCTGGGGGAAGTCACAATGACGGGCGCGGCGACCATCGCCGTGAATGTGAAGACCGGATCGCTCATGGAGCTCGACCTGGCACTGCCCGCCGGGCTGAACGTGTTGAGCCTCACCGGGCCGTCGATTCGCACCCACCGAGTGGAGACAAGAGGAGGCGGTCAGCAGATTCATGTCGCTTTTACTCAGGAGATGGAGGGGCAGTTTCGCCTCGAGGTCAACTACGAGCGTATCCTGCAGGAAAAAGAGCCGAACATCAGCGTCCCCGCCGTATCGGTCCGCCATGCCGAAGTGGAGCATGGGCGCATCGCCGTGGAGGCGCTGACTGCCGTCGAAGTTCAGGCCCATCGGGCGGATCAGCTGTCCACCGTCGATGTGAGGGAGCTTCCGCAACAGCTCGTTCTCAAAACGACCAATCCGATTCTGTTGGCCTACAAGTACGTGCAGGCCAACTACGCTCTGGGGCTCGCGGTTACTCGGCACCAGGAGATCGACGTGCAGGCCGCGGCCATTGACTCGGCCACCTATCGCACCCTGTTCACCCGGGACGGGTTGGCGGTGACCACCGCCAGGTTCATCGTGCGCAACAACCGCAAGCAGTTCCTGCGCGTGCAGCTGCCCGAGGGCTCGAAGGTCTGGTCCGCCTTCGTTGATGGCAAGGCAGAGAAGCCGGCCTTGGCCGGGGGGCCTTCGCCTGAACCCGAGCCCGCACCGGCACCCCCCCCGGCAGCAGAGGAGGGCGCCGGCGGTGGCGACGGTGCGCTCGAGCCGCTACCTGCGCCGACGCCGATCCCCCCGCGGCCCACGCCAGCCGACGACCAGCCACCGAACATCCTGATCAAGATCATCAACTCCTCGGACGGTTTTCCGGTGGAGTTGGTCTACGAGACCCCGGTGGATCACATCGGGAGCCTGGGCTCGATCTCCGGCACGCTGCCCCGACCGGACATGATCGTCACCAACTCGCGCTGGCACGTCTTCTTACCCGACGACGTGACCTACGGCTCGCCCGACACGAACATGCAAGTGCTCGACGAGGGCGTCGCGGTGACCGCCGCGGACATGGCGCCGGAGGTGAGCGTGTCGAGTGGTGGTCAGGCGCCGCTGCGCATCGAGGTGCCGACCACCGGCATCCGTTTCAGTTTTAGCAAGGTCTACGCCAACCGCTCCGAGGAGGACGCCCGCTTTTCGCTTTCCTACGCATCGGCTGGGGGCGCCTGGGTGGCGCCGCTGCTCGCCATGATTGGGGTGGCGCTCCTGCTGCTCGGATTGTTGTTCCTCGGCCGTGAGCGGCGTTTGACGTCCAAGGTGATGGCATCGGCTGGAGGCGGCCTGTTGCTCCTCGTCATCGCGCTCTACTTCGGCGTGTCCGTCGCCTACCCGGTGGTCGCGGGGATCCTGCTGGCCGGGGGGTTTGGTATCTACTCGCTGGCCATGCGGTTGAGTCAACGGAACCGCCAGGAATCCACGGCGCCACCGGCGGAGGGTCCCTGAGAACGATTCGTTGAATGGTCCGCCCACTTTGTTCACAAATAGGGTGGGGATGAGACCTTTCCACTACCTGGCGCTGTTGTTTGTGGTGACCACCCTCGCCGGGTGTGGCCTCAACGCCCAGCATCACTACCGGCGTTACCGGCCGTACCTCGTCGAGCGGGACTACGCCGCCGCCGTTGCCTACGTGGAGAGCACCAAGGAGGAGGTCTACGGGCGAAAGAACCGCCTGCTCTACTACTTCGACCGCGGCATGCTCCTGCACCTCGCCGGCCATCACCGCGAATCGAATCAGGTCATGGAGCAGGCCAAGATCGCCGCCGAGGAGCTGTGGACCGAGAGCATCGCGGAGCACGCCCTCTCCTGGGTGACCACCGACAATGCCCTCTCCTACGCTGGCGAGGATTTCGAGAAGGTGATGATCCACTTCATCGCCGCGAAGAACTTCCTTTCCCTCGGAGACTACAGCGCCGCCCGGGTGGAGGCGCGGCAGATCACCAACAAGCTAGAGCTCTACAACCTCAGCTACGAGGAGCTGCAAACCCAGAAGAGCTACTACCGCGACGACGGTTTCGCCCGCTGGTTGGCTGGCCTGCTCGCCGAGACCGAGGGCGGCTATACTGCTCTCAACGACGCCTGGATCGATTACCACGAGGCCCTGGAGGTTTACCGCGGGGACTACGCCCGGTACGGCACGCCGGTACCTCAACAGTTGGTTGCCGACGCCTTGCGCGTGCTCGATGGCCTCGGCGCTGAGTTTGCCACGGAACAGGAGGCGTTGCGCGCCCTCTATCCGACGGTGAGCTTCGTCCCGCAGGCCGAAGCCGCCACCTCAGGCCGGTTGATCTTGATCCACTCCGCGGGCGAGGCACCCTTTAAGGTCGATGATTTCTGGGAGCAGGGGGACGGGGTCGACCGCATCCGCATCGCCTTCCCAAAATTCGTAGCCAAGCCCCACGGCATTGACCGGGCGCGGTTGGTGGTCGCCGGCCGGGCCGCCCCAACCGAGCTCGCCGAGGACGTCACCGCCATCGCCATTCAGAACCTCGCGGACCACATGGAGCGCATCCGGGCCAAGGCGATCGCCCGCGCCATGGGCAAGTACGCCATCGGCAAGACCGCGCAGATCGTAGGGGAGGCGACCGCCGGCCAGGGTGGCGGCATCGCCGAGGTGGCTGGCCAGGCATGGAACATCGGCCACCGGATCGCCGAGCGCGCGGACAAACGCAGCTGGCTCACCTTGCCGTCGCGGATCAATGTTTCCCAGATCTTCGTGCCCCCGGGGCGGGTGGAGGTCACTATCGAATATCTCAACCGTGCCGGCGGGGTGATCGCCCTGCGCAACGAGCACCGCACGGTGGAGGTGGC
>JAUUZB010000332.1 GCA_030590185.1 Deltaproteobacteria bacterium | reverse complement strand
GTCTTGATTGAAGTAGTTCATGGTCTTGAGGTGATTGGTGAGAAAGCCGTTGGCAATCCCGAGGGTGCGATCCATATCCATCAGGCGTCTCCAGGACCCCCCTTTTGATTCGATCGGCGCCTGAAGTCAACACGGATTCAGCACTTGCACCCACCTCGGGCTGGCACCATCTTGCGCCGCGATGGCAATGCACCTACGCGCCCCGCGCTCCCTGCGCGTCCTGGTGGCTCCCCGCGCCGTATTCGCGGAGGTCCTGACCGGCCGCAAGGGCTTCGGCGCCCTGCTCGGCCTGCTGGCCCTGGAGCTATTGCTGGTATTGCCGGAACGGGCTGCCTCCCATCTGGGCATGATGGTCGCCGACCCGTTGGGCGGCCTCGCCGGCCTCTGGTCGTTGTACGTCGGCTTTGCGCTCAAGCCAGCGGTGGTGGTGTTCGCGGTCGGCACGGTGCTCTACCTCAACCAGCGCCGCACAAAAAAGCCGATCGAGCTGTGGACCGCCGCCTCCCTGCTCGCCTACGCCTGGGTGCCCCACCTCTTGCTGGTCGCGGCCAGCCTCCTGCTCAGCGGCCTCGGCCTCGACCACCCGATCATGCCCCACCGGCGCTTTGACGAGCTCGGCGGCGGCTTGGCCCTGATCAAGGCGATGCTCGAACACGGCACCACGGTCTACCTGGGCGTGATCGCCTGGCGAACCGCCCGCGCCGCTGGCGGCCCGGTCGCCGATCCCCCGGCCCGGCGCACCGTCGCGTGGGTCAGCGCCGGCGTGGCCGCGCTCATGGTTGCGGGACTGGCGCTCAACGCCCACCGCGTGGTGCGCGACTGGGACTCGATCCGACCGTTGATGGCCGACGATCCCGTGCCGCGATTCGTGGTGCGCGCCCTCGACGGCAAGAGCGTTTACAAGGAGACCCGCCTCGCCGGCCGGGTGACCCTGATCGATTTCTGGGCCACCTGGTGCCCACCCTGTGTCGCCGCCATGCCTGGCTTGGTCGAGTTGCACGAGGAGCTAGCGCCCGCCGGCCTGGAGATCCTCTCGGTCAACGTCGAAGCCGGCAATGAGGCGAAGGTGAACGGCTTCGTGCGCGAGCACCGCCTGCCCTTCCCGGTCTACATCGACAACGGGATCATGCAACACGCCCTCAAGGTCAGCACCTTCCCGACCGTGTTCCTGATCGGACCGGATGGGCGGGTACGGCACGTGCACGTGGGCAGGACCTCCACCGGGACCCTGCGCGACAACATCGAGGCGATGCTGGCGGACCGTGAGGATCCGGGCCCATAGCCGAGCCGAGCCGAGCCGGCTGGAAACGGGACCTCCCGGGGCCCCCCCGCGCCAGTACGTTGACGCAAGACCCGTCTAAGATATGATTGAGGAGTGGCGACCAAGCTTCGGGTCATAAACGGAGAGGGCGGGAACCCGCACCCCGACGGTCCCCCTTCGGAAACCGCACCCGAGGCCGCTCCTGGGGTGCCAGCCGCGAGCGCACCTGAGGCTCCGGCCGAGGCCGCGCCCGTCGCCGTAACAGCACCCGCACCCGCAGCCGCGCCCGCTGTCGCATCTGCACCCGCAGCCCCGCCCGAGCCGGCAGCCGTACCCCCACCCGAGCCCACACCCGCAGTCCCTCCCATCTCCTCCCCCGAGGCCCCCCCCACGGTCCTCGGCGTATACAAAATAGATAAGCTACTCGGCGAGGGGGGCATGGCGCGGGTCTATGTCGCGGAGCACACCCGCCTCGGCCGCAAGGTAGCCCTCAAGCTGCTGCGCCCTGGATTTGCCGACAACACCCAGGTGATCCGACGGTTCTTTGCCGAGGCGCGGGCGGTGAACTGCATCAAGCACCGCAACATCATCGAAGTCACCGACATCATCGAGGAGCCGGAGAAGTACTACATCATGGAGCTCCTCGCCGGGGAGACCCTCGGCGAGCGCCTGTCCGGCTCAGGCATCCCAACCCTGGCGACCACCATCGAGATCGCCGCGCAGCTCGCCAGCGTCCTAGCGGCGGTCCACAAGGCAGGCGTCGTTCACTACGACATCAAGCCGGATAACGTCTTCTTGGCCATCCACGACGAGGGTCGGGATTTCGTCAAGCTCCTCGACTTCGGAATTGCCAAGCTCCCGGACGAGGAACCGAGCCTGGTCCTCACCCAATCCGGCGAGGGCGAGGTTGCGTCGGCGGTGGTCGGCACCCCGACCTATATGTCGCCGGAGCAAGCCCAGGGCGGCAGCTTCGATCATCGCAGCGACATCTACTCCTTCGGCGTCCTGCTCTACGAGTTGGTCACGGGCAGACCGCCCTTTGAGGCGGACAATCCCGTCGACATGGCGGTCCAGCACGTAACCGCAGATCCCACGCCCCCCAGTGAGGTCACGGACCTCCCGCACGCGGTCCCGGCTGAGCTCGAGGCGCTGATCCTGCAATGTCTCGCCAAGGATCCGGACGACCGCTTGAACAACATGGAGGAGGCGGGCTTCCACCTCGATCGGGTCCGGGGCGCCCTGAGCGGCCAATCGACGCTCAGCAGATTGCTCGAGCGGCACAAACTGCCGGCCCTCGCCGCGGGCCTCGGGTTGCTCGCCCTGACGATGCTCATCATCGCCCTAGCGGTCACCTCCGGCGACGACCAAGCGACGACCCCCGAGCCGAGCGCGGCGACCCCGACTGCCCCAGGGCCCGCCGACGCCGCGACCCAAACGCCCGCCGCCCCGGTCACCGTCGAGGTCTTCTTCGACAGCGTGCCCAAGGGAGCCTTCCTGTTCGAGCAGGGTGGCGAGGATCCCCTCGGCGCCACCCCGGTGTCCGTCGCCCTCGAAAAATCCGATAGGATCCGATCCTTCGAGCTCCGCCTCGACGGCTACCGGCCCGCCACAGCAGAGGTGGTGCCCCGGAAAGGCGCCCGCGTGGTGGTCAAGCTCGAGGCGGAAGAGCGCAAAGAGAAGAAGCGCAAGAAGAAGGCGAAGAAGAAAAAGAAGAGGTGGGTACGGCCACCCGCGGCCACGACAACGGAGAAGCCGCCCAAGAAGAGCCTAAAGGACGTCGGCGTCATCGATCCCTTCGCGAAATAACCGATTTGTATTGATTCGGGCGCGTCATCCCCCATAGAAAAACCTCGAGCGGAGAGCGGGATGACATCCACAACGAGACGTCGAATCATTGGCCTGCTGCTGGCAACCTCATTCATCGGCGTTGCCTGCGCCAGCAAACCCAAGGCACCGCCGCCACCACCACCGGATCCAAAGGTGGAGTTCAAGGCCGGGCAGGTGCAGTTCAACCTCGGCAACTTCGACAAGGCGATCGCGCACTTCACCCGGGCCTACGAGGCCGAGCCCCTGCCCGCTTTCCTGTTCAACATCGGGCAGTGCCACTGGCACGTGGAGAACTACGAAAAGGCGATCTTCTTCTTCAAGGGCTACCTACGCGAGGTACCCGAGGCGCCCAATCGAGCCACGGTCGAGCAGTTCATCGCTGAGTCAGAGGCCAAGCTCGGGAGCGGCGAGAAGACCGACTAGCGTCCCGCCGCCGCGCCGCTCAATTCAGGGCCGAGACCAGCGTGATGCCGGCCAGCACCACGATGACGACGCTCAAGACAATGACCGTCGCCACGAGCGTGCGGTTGGTCTTGCGCTGCTTCTGTTCGATGGCGGAGAAGCGCTTCTTCTCGGCCAGGTTCGACTCGAGGGCACCGCGCAGCTTGTCGAGGTAGTCGTCTGACAAGAGGGTCGTATCGGTGACCTGATCCGACTTGGTGACCTCGGCGGCAGAGACGCGGGTCAGACGATCGGGGGAGGTGCCGCCGACCGCGATAAAGACCACCGTGAATTTGCCGATCTGGATCTCGGCGCCGTTCACCAACCGGGCGGCCTTGACCTGCCGGCCGTTGACCCAGATGCCGTTGCTGCTGCCCATGTCGATGACGCCAAAACCCTTGCCGTCGTATTCGAGCCGGGCGTGGTGCCCCGAGACGCTCGGGTTATCGATGCACAGGTCGCAGCCCGGGTCGCGACCGATGATCGTCTTCGTCTTACTGACCGACAAGCTGCGCAGCTCGCGCTCGCCCATCTTTAGGAGCAGGGTCGCCAAAACGAGACAATTGTAGTTTTTTTCCGAGCCCCCGCCAACTTGTCCGCCAACGGCTCAGACCTCGTTGAGCCCGAACACTTCCCGCCGCGCCTCCGCTGCCCAGGCGTCGTCCTCGGCGAGGACCTCGGTCTGCCACAGCCGGTGGGCGATGACCTGGACCAACCGCGGCAGGCCGGCGCCCGAGGTGGCAGAGACCGCCACCCCGTCGTGCTTGTGGGCAAAGGCGTTGCCGGCCCAACTCGGGATCCGATCACACTTGTTGAAGACGATGAGCCCCGGGACGCTGGCCAGCCCGAGCTCTTCGAGCAGCTCCGTGACCGTGGTCATCTTCTCGTCGCGCATCGGATCCGAGACGTCGATGACGTGCAACAGGAGATCGGCGCCCTGCAGCTCCTCGAGCGTGGCGCGGAAGGCCTTGATCAAATCCGGCGGCAGATCGCGGATGAAGCCGACCGTGTCGGTGATCACCGCCTCGTGGTCACGGGGGAAGCGCAGCCGGCGACTGGTCGGGTCGAGGGTGGCGAAGAGCTGGTCCGCCACGTCGACCTTACTGTGGGTGAGGCGGTTGAGCAGGGTCGACTTGCCGGCGTTGGTATAGCCGATGATGGAGACGATCGGGATGTTGCTGCGCTCGCGCCGGGAGCGACGCAGGCCCCGTTCGCGCGAGAGCTTGGCGATCTCTTTTTCGAGCCGGGTGATGCGGTCGCGCGCCCGACGCCGGTTGATCTCGAGCTTGGTCTCACCCGGTCCCTGGCCACCGATGCCGCCGGTGAGTCGGGAGAGGCCGGCGTCCAGATCGGTGAGACGCGGCAGGTTGTATTTGAGCTGGGCGAGCTCCACTTGCACCTTGCCGTCTCGGCTTTGGGCGTGGCGGGCGAAGATGTCGAGGATGAGCTGCGTGCGGTCGATGACCTTGAGATCCGAGAAGGCGGCGATGGCGCGGGCTTGGGTAGGGTTGAGATTGTGATCGAAGATCATCAGCTCCGCCTCGAGATCGAGGCAACGCAACACCGCCTCCTCGAGCTTGCCCTTGCCACAGACGTACTTGGAATCGATCCGGCGGCGCAGCTGCACCACGTTGTCGGCGACGTGCACCCCGGCGGTCTCGGCGAGCTCGGCGAGCTCAGCCAGCCGCCACTCCGAGGTGGCGCGGTCGGCAAAGACACCGACGATCACCGCGGTCTCCCGATACTCGGCGCGACGCAGGGGCCGGTGGCGCGCCAGCTCCTTTTCGAGGGCCGCGACCAGCTCAGGGAAGTCGGCCGCGAGCTCGTGGACCGACGCGGCCTGCTCGCGCCGGTAGCGCTCCTCCATCGGCGTGCCCGGCAGCACGTGGGCCCACTCGACCCGGCCAGGCTCCCCGGCGTCGGAGACCGCTAGGGCGCAGACCAGATCGAGCCGCAGCTTGGTCAGGTCGACCAGATCCTCCGGCGCCAATCCGCTGCCGTCGAGCACGGTGTGAATGTGGCGCAGGCCGCGCAGCTGGCCGCCGCCGCCGCGCTGACGACCGATCTCCGGGAGGTAAATCCGCTTGGGCTCACCCACGAAGGTGTGGGTGATCTGCCCGCGGCGATTGACCAGGATACCGACCTGCCGACCGATCTCCCGGGAGAGGCC
>JAUUZB010000085.1 GCA_030590185.1 Deltaproteobacteria bacterium | reverse complement strand
TGGCGTGAGCATGCTGTCGTCGCTCGTGTTGAGCGGCTCGCTGGCGGTCGGCGAGTCCCGCCTGCGAGCCCTGGGGCCGTGGGCAGAACGCCGCGCTGCAACCCTCGCTCTCTCGTTGCCGCCACTCGTCGGCCTGGGCGTGGCCGTCACCATCGCCGCGACGAAGCTCCTCGAGTTTGCCGCCGGCACGGACCACTGCCTCGGTCACGGTCATCATCTGCACCTTTGTCCAATCCACGGAACGCATTGGATCGCCGAGCCCTGGGCCGTGGCTGTCGTCGTGGCCTTTTCGATCTACGTGCTCGTGCGCATTGCCCAAACCCTTTGGGCTCACCTGAACGCCCAGCGGGCTGCGCTGAGACTCAAACAGACCGGACACCCCATCGACGGCTTCGGCCGCGCCTTTCTGGTTCCCGGCGACGACCTGTTTGCTTTCACGATAGGCGTGTTCTCCCCCACCATCATCGTCTCTCGCGCCGCCTGGGCGGCGCTCGATGCTGGGCAGCGTGAGGCACTCATGGCCCACGAGCACGCTCACATCGACCATGGCGACCTGTGGAAACGTGCGGCGCTCGGACTTCTGGCCTGTTTTGGTGTGCCGGTTCTGTCCCAACGATCACTCAAGCTCTGGGAGCTCGCCGCCGAGCGCGCCTGTGACCGTGACGCCGCCGTGCTGGTTGGCAGGCCGAGCGTCGTGGCTAACGCCATCCTGACCCTCGCGCACGGACAGGCCGAGCGCCTGGCGCCAGCGGTCGCCGTTTCCGCGGCTGCCTGCAACGTCACCGACCGCGTTCATTCTCTATTCAACCAACGGGCAAGCGGCCGCTCCGCGGCGAGAAAACTCGTCGGGCTCTTCTTGGTGGCCTCGGCATGTGTTGCGATCTCTTGCGCGCTCTTTGCCGAGCCGCTGCACCACGTCCTCGAAACGATTCTAGGGTAGATCCATGACCCGATTCCTCGAGATCAGGGTCCCGCCCTGTCCTCATCTACTACCGCCGGTAGTAGCTCGTGTTCCGCTCCTGACCACGGCCGTGCTGTTGGCGCTTTCGCCGCCGATGGATGCGGAAGCCCGGTCGAGTGTGCCGTCGGTGCAAAGCCTGAGCGCTGAGGAATTCATCGAGCGCGTGGCTGGGTCCAGTCCGCAGTTGACGATCTCCGGGGCGGACATCGCCGCCGCCAAAGCGGAGGTGAGCGCCGCGGGGCTCTGGGACAATCCGACGATAGCCTACGACCGCGAAGAGGTCTTTGAGGGTGGCCGCCCCATGCCCGAGAATTTCCTTCGCCTCGAGCTGCCGCTCGAAATCTCAGGCCGTCGCTCCCTGCGCGTCGATGGCGCGGAGCATGGGGTGAAGGCAGCCCAAGCGGATGCCGAGGCAAATCGCGTGACGATCCTGGCCGATGCCATGCGGGTCTATGTCGATGCAGCCGCGCGGCGCGAGCATCTCGTTATCCTCGAGGAGTCCCGCGCAGCTCTGGCGAAACTGCGCGACGCCGTCAAATCTCGGGCATTCGCGGGAGATGCCTCCAGCTACGATTACGATCGCATCGAAATCGAGCTCTCCTCGCTCGACGACCGGATAGCAGAGGCCGACCGTGAGCTCGTCGAGGCTCGGCTGCGAATCGGTATGTTACTCGGTCAGCCAGGTGTGCCGTTCGAGGCGAGCGATGGGCTCACGATGAAGGGCTCGATCGCGCCGAGCGATCCTGAAGAAGCACCTCGGACCAGAGCCAGAGTCGTGGCCGCCCGACATCGCGTCAACGAACGAGGTCTCGCGCGTGACGCTGCTGGCCGCGGCTGGGTCCCAACCTTGACCCTGTCGGCCGGCGCCAAGACCGCGCCCTTCGCGGGAGGTACCGCCTGGGGATATGTCGCCGGTGTAACCGTGGCGCTCCCCTTCTTCGACTTCGGGCAGGCACAGGAGGAACGAGCAGAGGCTGAGCTGAGCCGTGCGCAGGCCAGGCTGACCCTCACCGAGCGCTGGGCGGCGACCAATACGGTGATCGCCCGCGAGGCCTACAGGCGTTCGATGCGGCAGGCGAGAGTCTTCGAGCGCGACCAGCTCCCGCGGCTGGAGAAGCTCATGAGGCGAGCGGAGGTCACCTACCGGGAAGGCGAGCGCCCCGTCTTCGAGTTACTCGACGCCCACCGAACCGACCGTGAGGTCCGCGTCCGAAACGTGACCCTCAAGCTGCAAGCGTGGCTCAGTCACATCGAGCTACTCGAAGCGCTCGGCCGGGAGCCAGGAGGAAATCAATGATCTCGTCTCTTCGCGCAGCTCAGTCCTTCAGAATCTTTGCCGCGTTGGGAATAATGGCGGTTTGGACGCCAGGCTGTAACCACGATCACGCGCACGACGGGGATGAACCCGGTCACGCTCCCCATGACGGTCACGCCGATGCACTCGAAGCGCTTCCGGCCCAGTCTGTCACCATCTGGGCCGAAAAGACCGAGCTCTTCATGGAGTACGAGCCGCTGGTTACGGGGCGCCCGAGCCGCTTCGCCGCTCACCTGACGACCATGAACGATTTTGAGGCCGTCACCTCGGGTGTCCTAACTCTCACGATCCACCTCGCGGATGGTACATCCCTGCAGGTGAGCGCTGACGCGCCGTCGAGCCCTGGGATCTTCCGGTTCAATGTGAGCCCCGAGAAGGCCGGTCCGTGCGAGCTGTCCCTCAGCTACGCCGGCCAGGGTATCGAGGATACGATCGAGGCGGGCGCCAGCACCGTGTACGTCAGTCAGGACGTGGCCCGCGCCAATACGCCGGAGGAGGTTGAGGGCGGCGTTGCCTACACCAAGGAGGACCAGTGGAAGACCGAGTTCGCGACGACCGAAGTCAGCGAACGACCCCTGCAACCGAGCGTCCGGGCCGTGGGAGAGATCAAACCGGTGTCTGGACGGGAGACCAAGATCACGGCGCCGGTGAGGGGGCGGATCACTCTAGCCACGCCAACACCACTACCGGGCATGGCGGTTAGGAAGGGTCAGCTGCTCGCCACTGTCTCACCGTACCTCGCCGCAGGAGGAGACCTGTCCACACTCGAAGGCGGGGTGCAATCGGCGAAGGCCGAGCATACCGCCGCGCTGTCCCAACTCGATCGACTCGAGCGCCTATTCGAGGAAGAAGCGATCCCGGAACGCCGGGTCGAAGATACCCGCGCTCGGGTGAGTGTCGCACGAGCCAAATTGGACGCGGCCACCGGCAGGCTGCGGCAATACAATCAAGGCGCGGCCGGTGTGGGCGGCCATGGTACGGGCGCCTTCGCCCTGCGTTCGGCCATCGAGGGGACACTGGTGGAGGTCGACGCGACCACCGGCGATAGCGTGGCAGAGGGAAAACTCCTGTTTGTGGTCATCGACCTTTCCCGCGTCTGGTTGGTCGCCAAGGTTTTCGAGCCTGACATCCCCAAGGTCGAGTCTGCGACGTCCGCCTGGTTTTCCATCGAGGGCTACGAGCAGCCCTTCACCATAGATGAGAGCAACGGCCGGCTGATCACGGTTGGCCGTGTCATCGATCCGAAGAGCAGGACCGTGCCTGTGATTTTCGAAATGGAAAACCCTGGTGCCAAGCTGCGCATTGGCCAGTTCGCAACGGTGCATGTCGTGACGGGATCGCCACGTCAGGTGGTCGCCGTCCCGAGCTCGGCGCTGCTCGAAGACGGAGGCAAGCAGATCGTATTCGTCCAGGCACGGGGCGAGACATTCTCGAGAAGAGTTCTGCGAACCGGTATTCGCTCAAAGGGTTGGGTCGAGGTCTCGAGCGGCGTCGCGGACGGAGAACGCGTGGTGAGTGACGGTGCCTATGAAGTTCGCCTCGCCGCCGCCTCCGGTGCCATCCCCGAGCGCGGTCACGTGCACTGAGGGGGGCGCCGATGTCGTTCATGGACCGAGTCATTCACTGGTCGTTGCGCAATCGCCTCGTTGTCGTGGTCGGGGCGCTGGCGCTCTGCGTGTACGGGGCGTTCATCGCCCTGCGCATGCCCGTCGATGTCCTCCCTGACCTCACGGCGCCCACCGTGACCATCTTGACCGAGGCTCACGGCCTCGCGCCGCAGGAGGTCGAGACGCTGGTGACCATCCCGATCGAGTCCGCGGTGAATGGAGCCACCGCCGTGCGCCGGGTTCGTTCCAGCAGTTCCGTCGGCTATTCGATTGTCTGGGTTGAGTTCGAATGGGACACCGACATCTATATCGCGCGCCAAATCGTCAATGAGAAGATTCAACTCGTTGCCAGCCAGATCCCTCCCGACCTGGGGCCTCCCACCCTAGCGCCCATCTCGTCGATCATGGGGGAGATCCTCTTCCTGGGTCTCAAAAGTGATCGGCATTCTGCGATCGACGTGCGGGACACGGCGGACTGGGTGATCCGCAAGCGGCTGCTGTCCGTCCCCGGGGTCGCGCAGGTCATCCCGATTGGCGGCGCCGTCAAACAGTTCCAGGTGCTCGTCGACCCCACCCAACTCCTGGCTTTGGATGTGACCTTCGCTGAGGTGATCGGCGCGATTGAGGAATCGAACTCAAACTCGAGCGGTGGCTTTCTGATCCAGGGTGCCCAGGAGTCCTTGATCAGGGGCCTGGGCCGCGTCGCTACCATCAAGGACATTGAAGGCATCGCGGTGACGGTCCGCGATGGCGTGCCGGTTCGGGTGGAGCAGATCGGCCGAGTCGTTGTCGGTCCGGCCCTCAAACGCGGGGAGGGCTCCGCCAACGGCAAGCCTGCGGTCATTCTGGCGGTCTTGAAACAACCGACAGCCAACACCCTGAACCTAACCCGCGAGATCGACCAGCGCCTGGATGACATCGAGACAACTCTGCCCGCAGGTATGAAGATCGAACGTCAGCTCTTCAGGCAATCCGTCTTCATCGAGACCGCGGTCAGCAACGTCGCCAAGGCGCTGCGAGATGGTGCCATCCTCGTCGCCATCATTCTGTTCTTGTTCCTATTCAATTTCCGCACCACGCTCATCTCACTCGCGGCGCTGCCCGTTTCCTTGCTGGTGTCATTGCTCGCCATGAAGCTCTCCGGTGCCACCATCAACACCATGACCCTCGGTGGGCTGACCATCGCCATCGGCGCCCTGGTCGATGATGCCATCATCGATGTGGAGAACGTCCTGCGCCGCCTCAAGGAGAACCGCGCAAGACCACAGACAGAACAGAAACCAGCCCTGGAGGTCATCTACGAAGCCTCACGCGAGATTCGCAGCTCCATCGTATTTGCCACCCTCATCGTGATGCTGGTCTTTGTGCCAATTTTTTTCCTCTCCGGCGTCGAGGGGCGCTTGCTCGCCCCGCTGGGACTCGCCTACATCGTAGCGATCTTTGCCTCCCTCGTGGTGGCTCTGACGCTGACCCCTGCGCTTTGCGCCTACGCTTTGCCCGGAGCAAAGTTTGTCGAACACGGGGACAGCTTTGTCGTGCGCCACCTCAAACGGTACTACCTGCCCGTCCTGCGCCGCACGGTTCGGCGACCGGCGGTCGTCATGGCACTGAGTACAGCGCTCTTGGCCGTCGCGCTCGTGCTCGCGGCCTTCATGGGGCGGACCTTCCTGCCGGACTTCAACGAGGGCGCCCTGAGTCTGAGCGCCGTGACCCTGCCCGGGACCTCCCTCGCCGAGTCGGACCGGCTCGGCCGCCGCGTGGAGGAGACCCTGCTCTCGTTTCCCGAGGTGGTCTCTACGGCGCGGCGAACCGGTCGCGCCGAGCTCGATGAGCACGCCCAGAGCGTCAACTCTGCCGAGATCGATGTTCGGTTGGAGATGCGCGATCGGTCCAAGGATGAATTCATGGCTGCGTTGCGCGAGGAGCTCTCGGCCATCCCGGGCATGGTGATCCTCGTGGGCCAACCGCTGTCCCACCGCATCGACCACATGCTCTCGGGAACCCGCGCCAGCATCGCCATCAAACTCTTCGGTGACGATCTCGCTGACCTTCGTGCCAACGCCGAGAAGATCAGGGGCGTCATGGCCGGCGTGGATGGAGTTGCGGACCTCTCCGTCGAACAACAAGTCGAGATCCCCCAGCTTCACCTGGCGTTCGACCGAGAGCGCATCGCTCGTTACGGCCTGCGCACTGGCGCCCTCGCCGAGATCATCGAAGCTGCCTACGCCGGTCACACCGTCAGTCAGGTGCTCGACAGCGGCCGGACCTACGATCTCATCGTACGCTATCGCGATGATCAGCGTGCCGACCTCGATGCCATTCGCAACACCCTCGTCGACACGCCGGTTGGCACCAAGGTACCACTCAAAATGCTTGCCAACATCCGCAATGACATGGGCCCAAACTTCATCTCGCGCGAGAACGGGCAGCGCAAGATCGTCATCATGGCCAACGTCCAGGGGCGGGATCTTCGCAGCGTGGTCGATGACATCCGTCGTGCCATCGAGAACGAGGTCGAGCTTCCACAGGGATACTTCGTCGTCTACGGAGGGCAGTTCGAGAGCGAGAGCGAGGCGGCGAAAACCATCGGACTGCTGAGCTTGATGGTAGTCGCCGGGATCTTTCTCCTGCTCTTCTTAGCCTTCCGGTCGGTGGCAAGCGCGCTGCTCATCATGGTGAACCTGCCCTTGGCGCTGGTGGGCGGTATCGTCGCGGTGTCGCTCGGAGGCGGCGTGCTCAGTGTGGCCTCCCTGGTGGGGTTTATCACGCTGTTTGGCATCGCCACCCGCAATGGCATCATGCTCGTCTCGCACTACGAGCATCTTCGAAACGTTGAGGGAGCATCCATGGAGGAGACCATCGAACGGGGGTCCCTCGAGCGATTGTCCCCGGTCCTGATGACGGCGTTGAGCGCTGGACTCGCGCTGATTCCGCTGGTGCTCGCCGGCGATCAACCAGGGAACGAGATCCAAGCCCCCATGGGCGTCGTCATCCTGGGTGGCCTGGTCAGCTCGACCTTGCTCAACATGTTCGTCGTGCCGACGATCTATGCCAGATTCGGCAGGACCGTATCCAATGGTGCCCATCGCCAGCCGGAAGCCGCTGGATAGGTGGCGAGGGCCTTCTAGCCCTTCCCAGCCCGGAGGTATCGGTTCACAATACCCCCGTGCTCCGCCGCCTGCTCACCGCGCTAGCGACCTGTTTGGTCCTGACCCCGGGTTGCCGCTGCAAGGCCCCGTCCCCGCCGACGCCACCAGCCAAGCGCGAGGTGATCGATTTCCACACCCACATCGCCCTCGGTGCCGGTGCGGTGGCGGACGAGGTGTTCGAGAAATCCGGCATCCTGCTCGCCGGGCGCTTTTGTGGCCGGCCCTTTGGCCCTCGCCTGCTCGCGGCCATCGAGGAGTCGAAGGCGATGCGCACCCCGGTGGTGGTCTTCGCCGGGGTGCCGTGGTCGCTGGTGGACGAGTCGGACTTCGGCGAGCTGGCCGCCGAGGATCTGCGGCGCAGCGTGGCCGCCGGGGCCCGGGGCCTCAAGCTCTTCAAGTCCCTCGGCCTCGGGGTGCGCACCGCGGATGGCGCCTTGCTGCCGGTGGATGACCGGCGCCTCGATCCCCTGTGGGCCACGGCCGGCGAGCTCGGGATCCCAGTGGCGATCCACACCGGCGACCCGGTCGCGTTCTTCGAGCCGATCGACCTGCACAACGAGCGCCTCGAGGAGCTCAGCGCTCATCCAGGCTGGAGCTTCCACGGCGGTGATTACCCGCCCCTACGCGAGCTGCTCGCCGCCCGGGACCGGATGGTGGCGCGGCACCCAGGCACGACCTTTGTGTCGGTGCACGTCGGCGGCCTCGCCGAGGACCTCACCGGAGTGGCCGAATCGCTGCGCGCCTTGCCCAACCTTTATATAGACGTTGCGGCGCGCATCCCGGAGGTCGGTCGTCACCCGCCCGATCGGGCGCGCGCGTTCTTCATCGAGTTTCAGGACCGCATTCTGTTCGGCACCGATATTCATATCTCCACCCGCCGCATCGTGCTCGGCTCCTCTGGAGGCCCCGAGGAGCCGCGGCACGGGGTAGCGGCCGCGGTTGGCTACTACGACGTCCACTGGCGCTACTTCGAGAGCGAGGATCAGGGCATGGCCCACGTCACTCCGATCCAGGGTCGTTGGACCATCGACGCCATTGGGTTGCCGGGTCCGGTGCTCGCCAAGCTCTACCGGGAGAACGCCCGGCGGCTATTGGGCCGCGAGTAGGTTACGGCTCGTCCATGCAGCAGCGAAAACCGAGATCCTCCTCCGTCGCATCCGGCGGGTTGTGGAACTCGACCCCAAAGCAGGTCAGCCCGGTCTGGTTGCTGGCGTAGCTGCCACCGCGCACCAATCGATCGCGCAGGTCGGTCTCCCCAACGAGCCGGGGGACGGCGGCGTCGATCCATTCGGCGACGTTGCCGGACATGTCGTAGGCGCCAAAACGAGCCCCCCCGCAGGTCGCGAGGGAGCCGGTGACCGAGGGCTGCTCGTCGGCGAAGTTGAAGTAGCCATTGCAGGTGCTCTCGTCGTGCGTGTCGCCGTAGGGGTAGATGTAGTTGGTTGGCCCCCGGCAGGCGAGCTCCCACTCTTGTTGGCTGCACAGCCACTTGCCGGCGTTTTGGCAGGCCGCCTTGGCTTGGTACCAGCTCACCCCGGTGGCCGGGGTGACGCCGAGCGCGACCTGGGCCACGGCCGTGGTGCTGCCGTCGAGGTTGGTCATGGTGTCATCCACGCCCTGGTGCGCGTTGCCGAGATCGCCGCCGTCGACGCGAGCCTCGAAGCGGTCGATGCAAAAGGTATCCAGGGTGGCGGGGTCGGTGATCACCACCATCAAAACATCGCCCGAGCAGACATCACCCGGCAGCCCCGCCAGGGAGCTGATGCCGAGGTACTCTTCTGGATCCGGGGGCGGGGCGTCCTCATGGCGGGTGCCGCACCCGGCGGTGGAGCCCACGACCAGGACCGCCATCACCAGCAACCCGGCCGCCGCCCACAACGCCAACCGGCGCCGCGCTGCCCTGAGTCCAACCAGGAACAACATCAAGGAGAATAGGGCTGCCGCGCCCCGGTCATCGCCGCGCCCCGCGCCCGAGCAACCCAGGGCGCCCCCGCC
>JAUUZB010000624.1 GCA_030590185.1 Deltaproteobacteria bacterium | reverse complement strand
TCCTGGCCGGCTTCGACAAACGGGACCAGCCGGTCTACCGCGAGGAGGCGGTGGAGATCTTCATCGACCCGAGCCGCGACCGGAGCGCCTACGTCGAACTCCAGGCGAGCCCCAAGGGGACCCTCTTCGACGCCGCCTTCTCCGGCGGCCCGCGTCAGAATGCCAACCCGCGCTGGGACGCCCGCTATCGCGTCGTGGTCGCGGTCGACGGCACGGTGGAACCAGCGCGCGGGACCCCGGCCGACGAGGATCGGGGCTGGGTGACGGAGTGGGCGATCGAGGCCGCCTCGATCCCGGGGCTCGAGGTCCCGCTGCGCCACGGCGCCGAGTTGCGGATTAATCTGTTTCGGGTCGGCAAGGACCGCCAGGGAAGGGCGATACGCCCGGACGAGAGCGCCTGGTCACCGCCCTTGATGGGCGACTTCCACAACCTGGAGCGCTTCGGGGTCTTGTCGCTTGTACCGTAGCTGCGCCGACGGTACCTTAGTGGCCGCCAACGGGAGTGAAGAGGGCAAGAGATCTGGTGACCGATGGCCAATGAAGATGTGATGCGCACCGAGACAGGGCGCGATGTCGTGGCCGCCCGCGCGGAGATCACGGGCCGGCGTGACCAGATCACGGCCGAGTACGACGACCGCCTCGCCGCCCTCGAACAGGTTGCGACGGAGCTCGACGCTGGCAACCTCGAACCCAAGGCCGCCCAGGCGCAAATTCGACGGATCCTCGGCGGTGATCGAGCCAACGCCACCCCCCGCAAGGCAGGGCGCACCAACATCGGCATGTCGGTGCCCATGGCGCGGCCGACCCAGGCGCCACCCAAAGCGAAGCCCGCATCCCAACGGGACGGCCCATCGGCTACCCGCGCCCAGGTGGCGGTCTCCAGGGTGCTCGGGCAGATCGATCAGCGAATCATTCAGGTGCTGCGCGCCGCCACCGCCCCGGAGGTGCGCGCCGAGGCACGCTTCGAGCTCTCCCTCCTGCTCCACCTACGCCGGGGACTCGAGGGCAGCGGCGAGGAGTTGCCGACCGACGTCATTCTGTTGACCAGCGTGGTGGAGCACACCGACCACGCCGAGGCGGCCGTGACCGACCTCGAGGCCGGCGGCCGACCGCGCGTCGAGCGTCTCCTCGACCACAACCGGACCCTCGTGGCCGAGCTGTTGGCGCTCGGGGGATCGGCGAGCACGTTCAAGGAGCAGATCGCCAAGAGCCGCGCCGCGCTCGACGCCGACGACGCCAAGCTCCGGCCCATCCTCCAGGAAGCCGAATCCGTGTTTGCCACCCTGCAACGAGCCCTAGAGGCTAGTTTTCCCCAGCAGAGCCGATCGATGCTCGACGAGATCCTCCGATCCTGACCATCCGACTGCTTAGAAAATCGTAAGTATGACGCGGGTTTCCGTCCTCCTGGGGTCCAGAAATTGATGTAATTAATTATCCTACACGCCCCAAACGGGAACGCGTAACACCTCGTAATTGCTAGTTATAGTCCTCGACGCCTCGACGCGGTGCGGCGCATCATACCCTTGCCAACCGCACTTCGTATCCGTATAAGGATTGCAGCGAAATCGACAGGGGGGAGGCACTCGTGCTCGTGGAGACTGCGCCGTTGGTCGAAGAGGGAACGAACAGAGTGGTGGGGTCAGCTCAATCTGGGTCCCCGTCGAGGGGGCTCGCGGACCTGGCGACCCTGCGGCTGGTGTTGTCGGGGGAGTCTTTTCTCGACCACAACCGCTGTTGGTTCCCAGATCGGACCGCGGTGGATGATTTCCTGCGGCTGCATCAGTTCGATACCGACAATCCGCTCGACCTCGGTCGCCTGCGCGAGCTGCACGCCGAGGCCACGGTCTATCTCACCGAGACCCATCGCTATCACATGCCGCCGGACGTGACCGAGGTCGAGGAGATCCACGATCTCTTCCTGGCCGCCTCTCACCACACATCCGGCCGGGCGCGGCGCATGGCCTGCATGACCCTCAAGGTGATGCACATCCTACACCACTTGGCGAGCCGCGAGATCGTCTACGCCACCGCCATGTCCGAGGCGGAGCTCTTCGCTCGCTTGAACACCAAGGTCTTTCGCGTGCTCGACGAGATGCGCGGCATCGGGATCGCCATCGACGAGTTCACCACCGGCGCGAAGCGGCGCAGTTCCCTGGTGACCAAGCTCCTCGCCAAGCACACCGCCTCGGTCAACCAGGTCTACGACAAAATGCGTTTCCGTGTGGTGCTGCACAGCCGCGACGATCTAGTCCTGGCGCTGCTCTACCTGATGCGTCACCTAACGCCGTTCAATTTCTTGGTGCCGGGCGAATCCCAGAACGGTTTGATCAGCCGGGACGACGTCGCGCGGGTGCTGGATGTTGCGCCGTCGCTGGTCAACGCCAACTGGTATGCCGCCGCCGGCTCAGCGGACTCAGCCGTGCCCACGCCACGCAACGCTTTCAGCGGCACGACCTATCGCTGCGTCAACTTCGTCGCCGACATCCCCGTGCGCATCGATGATGTGGCGGCCACCCAGCCGCCGGCCATCGCTGCGGTGCAGGCCGAGATCCAACTAGTCGACGCCGCCGCTGCCCTGGCCAACGACCAGGGGGAGAACGCCCACGACCTCTACAAGAAGCGCCAGCGGGAGTTCGTTCGGCACCGCTTGGAAGGAACCGCGGTCGGGTCGGCGGACGAGACGGACGAAGACGAAGCGCCCCTAGATTGAACTGGGGCGGCCGCGTGGGCGGCTGCTACGGCGCGCTGTTGAAAGCGCTGGCCAGGCGGGAAACCCGGCGAGAGGCGGTGCGGGTGTGCAGCACGCCCTTGGAGGCGGCCTTGCGCAACGCACGGGTCGCGGTGTCGAGCTTTGCCTTTGCGGCCTCGCGGTCGCCAGCGCTCAGGGCTTCGCGAAACGATCGAACCGCGTTCTTCATGCGGGTGCGCACCGAGCGGTTGCGCACGGTTTGCTCGACGGTTTGGCGAGCGCGCTTCTTTGCCGACTTGTGATTCGCCACAGGGGCCTCCAGCTGATGAGTCAGGGGCGAGCAACTAGCAGCCGGGCGCGCCGCCTGTCAAGCGCAAATAAGCCTAATCACGGGGAAAAATCCCGTGCCGGGTGCCTCACAACGGCACGTTCCCGTGGCGGCGACGGGGGGCGTTGCCACGCTTGCTCGCCAGAAACGCGATCGACTCCACCAACTCCCGGCGCAGGTGATCCGGCTCGACCACGTTGTCCACCAGGCCAAGGGCGGCGGCTGCGTAGGGAGCGGCGAAGCGGCGCTTGAATGCCCGGATGTGCTCCTCACGGACGCGTTGTGGATCGTCCGCGGCGGCGATCTCTTTGCGATAGAGGATGCTAACCGCGCCCTCGGGCCCCATCACCGCGATCTCCGCCGAGGGCAACGCCAGGATCCGGTCGAAGCCCATGTCCCGGCTACACAGGCCGATGTACGCTCCGCCGTAGGCCTTGCGCAGAATCAGAGAAATTTTGGGGACCGACGCCTCGGAATAGGCGTAGAGGATCTTGGCGCCGTGCCGGATGATGCCCGCGTGCTCCTGATCCACACCGGGCAGGAACCCCGGCACGTCCACGAAATTGACCACCGGCAGGTTGAAGGCGTCGCAGGTGCGGACGAAGCGCGCGATTTTATCCGAGGAGTCGATGTCCAACACCCCGGCGAGGTGGGCCGGCTGGTTGGCGACGATGCCGACGGACCGACCGCCGAGGCGCGCGAGCCCGACCACGGCGTTGCGGGCGAAGCGCGCCTGAACCTCGAACAACTCGCCAGCGTCGACCACCGCCCGCACAACGTCCCGCACGTCGTAGGACATACGCGAGTCGTTGGGGATCAGCTCCTGGATCGTTGGCTTGGGCGGCGGCGGGACGACCTCAGCGGCCATGGGCGGATCCGCGAGCCGGTTGTCCGGGAGAAAGCCGAGCAGGCGCTTGACCAGGTCGAAGCACTCCGTCTCGCTCGCGCAACCGAAATGGCAGACGCCGCTCTTCTCGCTGTGCACCATCGAGCCGCCGAGCTCGGCAAAGGAGACCACTTCGCCGGTGACCTCTTTGATCACCTGGGGCCCGGTGATGAACATGTGACTGATGCCTTCGACCATGAACACGAAGTCGGTGATGCCCGGCGAATAGACCGCCC
>JAUUZB010000836.1 GCA_030590185.1 Deltaproteobacteria bacterium | reverse complement strand
GACCCAGGGTCGTGCCGGCGAGCGCCCAGTCCGGATAGCGGATGGGCTGGTCTGGGGTCCCGCCGCTGGCGCAGCCAGCCAAGAGCAACAGCGAGGGGATCCGGAACAGGCGGGAGAATCGAGCCATGGTGACCACCGATCTAGGTGCCATTTGCACGCCAAAGCCGCTGATTTGCAAGTCGGAGGAGGCGCTCGTCGACGCGGTCCTGAGCAACGGATCCGGCTGAGCGGGGCAGTTCACGCCTTTTACGCTCGTCTAGTCCGTTGACGTCCGGCCCCACCCGTGCGGCCTCCAACAGGCCGAAATCTCTCACATTTACCATGGAACGGCCCTTGCAAACCTCTACTCCCGAAAAGTGAGGTGCTCGATGCCTACCTTAATAGTACTGATCTCCCTGTTTTCCAGCGACGCCACCGTGCAGGAACGAATGGTCGACGCAGCCCGCGAGGTGGTGGGCGTACCGTACGAATTCGGCGGCCGCATGCGCCGACCGGGCGAAGGGATCGACTGCCAGGGGGTGCTGTTCTACGCCGCGGAGGCCGTGGGTGAATGCGGCTGGAAGAGCTATGACACCAAGCCCACCCGCTCGGTGAAGCACGGCGAGCTCGGGCGGCCGGTACCGGGGCTCGATCCGATCGCATCGACCGAGCTCGATCTCGCTGATCTCCGCCCCGGGGACGTCATCCTGCTCGTGGAGGCGACCGAAAATCCCAAGGAACCGGCCATCGCCGAGCTCCACGGCGAGCCGGTCTGGGTCTGGCACACGGGGCTCTACGGCGGCAACGGCACCTGGTTGGTCGGGGATCACATCGCGGGTGAGGCGGTGGAGACCGACCTCCTTCGGTACCTGCGCGATAATGCCGATGCCTACACGGGGCTGTTTGTGACCCGATTGACGGGGACGCCCAGGCCCCAACGGTGCCGGCACCATCCGGCCATGGGGCTGTTTCGTTCGGCCCTGCCGGCTAGGAAGCCGGCGCTCCTACCGCGGTAGCGGTCCATTCTCCATAGCCTCTGTTGAGAGGTCGATTGTTGGTTCCCTGCAAGTCCGGGATTGACATTATAGTCACTTCGACTATAATAAAGGTACAAATGACTCGCATGGCAACAATCGCGGCCCCGGTGGGCCAGGACCCCGTTAACCTGCTGGAAACATTTGCCATTTCCACAGCATCCATCCCAGGGGGTGAGCACCTCCGGCTCGGACGCAACAACCAGGACGGGATCGCCACCCGGACGAGCCGCGATTTGCTGATCGCGGTGGTCACCGACGGTTGTTCCAGCGGCCGGTCCTGCGAGGTTGGGGCGCGCCTCGGCGCGGCCTGGTTGGTCGAGCACCTCCCCCATCTCGCACGCCTCCGCCCGCGACTCCCCGCCCGAGCCCTGGCCGAAGCAGCCACCGCGGGCCTGGTCGCCTACGTCGCCACCTGCGCCGAACGGCTCTCACCGGTCGGGCGCCTCGAGCCCGCTACCCTCGCCGAGCACTTCCTCTTCACCTTCCTCGCCGCGGTCATCGACCGAGAGCGCGCCCACCTCTTTGGGGTGGGGGATGGGGTCTTCTGCCTCAACGACGCCGACCTGATCCGCCTCCCCGCCGGCCCGCACAACGCACCGCCCTACGCCGCCTACCGTTTGCTCGACCTCGACGCCGACGCCGACGCTGGCGTCGACACCTCCGCCAAGGTGCACCTCGACCTGCCCACCCGCGAGGTCGACCTCCTCCTGATCGGCACCGACGGCGCCGCCGATCTACAACCGGCCTCTGCCACCGACGACGTGCCGGATCTCATTGACGAGCTCACCCGCGAGTCGCGTTACCTGCGCAACCCGACCCTCGCCCAACGCCGGCTCGTCGCCCTGTCCCAACGCCGCGGCCCACCGCGCCTCTTCGACGACACCAGCCTGGTCTCGATCCGACGCCGGGGGAACCGGCGATGACGGTCCGCATCGGCAACCGTGTCGCCAGCCTCGGCCCGCAGAAGCTGATCGGCCAGGGCGGCGAGGCCTGCGTTTATCGCTGGCGCGACCGGGCGGTAAAAATCTACCACGCCACCAGCCGCCGCGAGCTCGCCAAAAAAATCGCCAAGCTGCGTGCCTTCCCCCGCGGCCTGCCCGAGTCGGTTCTCGGACCGGAGGCGATCGTTACGGATCTCGACGACCAGCCGATCGGCTTCACCATGGCCCTGGTCCCAGCCGCCGAGGACCTCAAGCGCCTCGGCCAACGTCACTTCCGTGACGGGGTGATCAGCAACGCCGAGGTCACCAACCTGTTCGGCGGCCTGCACGCCATCCTCACCGACCTGCACCAGGCCAGCGTCGTGGTCGGGGATCTCAACGACGCTAACGTGATCTTCACTCGCAACGAGGCCGGCTGCCGGCCGTGGCTGATCGACGCCGACTCGATGCAGTTCGACAACTACCTCTGCGGGGTGGGGCACCCGCTGTTCCTCGATCCCAAGCTGATCGGCGTCGACTTCGCCACCACCCGCGCCTTTGACGCCAACAGCGACTGGTACGCCTTCAGCACCCTACTGTTCGCGGGTCTGCTCTATCTTCACCCCTACGGCGGCGTGCACCCGAGCTTTCCCACCCTGCTGCGCCGGGCCGAGGCTGGGCACAGCGTCCTGCGAGCCGACGTCACCCGCCCCAAGGCCGCGGCGGATCCGCGCTGCCTCCCGGACGAGCTGCACGCCTGGTTCGAGGCGGTCTTCGACCACGGCCTGCGCGACGTCGTCCCGCGCCGACTGCTCGCCACCCGCTGGACGCGCTGCAGCTGCGGTACTGAGCACGCTCGCCTCGCCTGCCCGACCTGCGCCGCGAGGGGCACGATCATCATACGGCCGCCCGTGGTCCAAACCGGCCGTTGCCGGGCCCAACGGATCTTCACGGGCCCCGGCCGGGTCCTCGCCGCCGCCTACCACGGCAAGCTCGAATACCTGGTGACGGACGATGAACGTGGCCGCCTGCGCCGGGAGGACGGCTCAGTGGTGGCGAGCCTGCGGGTGGAGCCGGGAATGCGCTTCGGGCTCGCCGGCCGCTCGACCTGGATCGGACAACGCAACCAGCTCCTCGAGCTACGTGACGCCAAGCTGCTTTCCCGGCGCACGGTCACCGGCTTCGGCAACCTGCCGATGTTCGCCGCCCACTCCAACCGTTGTCTCTTCCTGGATCAGCAGTGGCTCACCGACGCGGGCAGCGGCCAACGCCTCGCCGCGCTCCTCGAGGGCCAAACCTGGTTCCACTTCGGCGAACGCCTGGGCTACGGCTTCTTCCGCGCCTCCGACATCACGATTCATTTCACCTTCCGACCGGGGGAGCCCGGCATCAAACAGATCGATCTGCCGCCGCTCAAAGGCCGGCTCCTCGACGTTGATGCCTGCTTTGACGATCATCACGCCCTGGTTTCCATCGCCACGGAGACGGCTGGGGTGGT
>JAUUZB010000389.1 GCA_030590185.1 Deltaproteobacteria bacterium | reverse complement strand
GGTGCTTGCGATGGCTCTTGCGCAACAGCTGACCGATGCGCTTGGCCTCCTTTGCGGCCCCGGGCAACGGAGCGAAGACGTGGCCGCGCAGCAGGGTCGCCGCCCGCGTGGTGCCGGTGGGCTCCGGGGGGGCGTCGGCGGCGCCGAGTTGGTAGTCGGGCGCCGCGAACAGGAGCGCCGGACCGCTCGCCGCCGGCGGGCCCGGCACGACCAGGTCGCGACTCGACAGCAGCATCACCAGCTCGCGCTCATCCACGAGATGATCCCCGGCCCCGTTGACCAAGGCGCTGAAGGGCGCCAGGTGCAACGCTCCGTCCGGCACCACAAAGACCCGCTGCGCATCACCGATCACCTCCGCCAACGGCGCCCAGAGTCTTTGATAGAGCGCCTGGGCCGGGCCCCGCACCGACTCGTCGGTCTCGTCGGCTAGGGTCGAGAGCGCCGTGCGCAACGCGGCAACCTGATCCTCAATCTCCGCGAGGGGGCCGAAGGAGGCGAGCGCCAGCCTCGGCTCCTCACCGCCGACCACCACCGCCGCGGCGAGATGGGGACCCAGATCTCGATGGGTTTTCAGATCGGCGCCACGGAAGATCACAAAGTCGACCAGGGCCTCGCCCGGTTTCAAGGCGGCCATCACCTGCTCGGGGGTCACCTCGGTGCGCGCCCGGCGCAGCTGCCCCACCGAGGCGCCGATCTCCGCTTCGAGCTGTTGGATGCGACGCACCAGCGCTACCACCCGAACCTGGACCTCGGCCGGCCGCTTCATCCCTGGACCCGCCAGGGTGAGGTTGGCCAACTCGGCGCGTTTGCTCGCCAGCTCCTCGACCGCCTGGTGCAACGCAGGATCCCCGCTGGCCCGGGCGCGGGCCGCGACCTCAGCGGCGAGCCGCAACACGATCCCCTTGCGCCCGAGGATGAAGGCCAACAGATCCCGCGGGGCGGTGGGCGGCGCGGCGACCACCCAGAAGGTGATCATGGCGCCGTCGGTGTCCTCGGTCTGGGCGAGGTAAGCGTGCCGGGTCTCCTCGTCGGCGCCCCACAGCACCTGCTCAAAGAAACGGTTGTTCTGGGCGAGGCTGTCTCGCCAAGCGGCGGTGGCCTCCTCGACGGTCGCCTCCGCCTGGAGAAAGAGCGCCAGGTTGTCGAGGGCGATCAAGGTCTCCGGGTGCGTCTCGCCATAGGCTTCGCGTTTGAGACGCGCGCCGAGCTCGTAGTAGTGCCGGGCCTTTTCGAGCTCACCGCGCCGGTAGTGGACCAAACCGAGGTTGGCGACGTAGACCGCGACGTGCGGGTGGCCCTCACCGAGCACCTCGCGGCCGACCCGCGCCGCCTCCTGGTAGAGCGCTAGGGCCCGGTCCGATTCGCCGAGGGCGTCGACGGTCTCGGCGAGGTTGTTCATCGCTTTGATCGTCTCCGGGTGTTTCGGGCCGAGCTGCTCGCGACAGGCGCTGAGCGCCTCCTCCAGAAGCGGCTTGCTCTTGGTCCGTTGCTCGCTCTCCGCGTAGAAGAGCGCCAGATCGTTGATCGAGGTCAGGGTGTCCGGGTGGGCGGGACCGAAGACGTCGCGCCGCCCACGCAACGCCTCCAGCAAGAGCGGCTCGGCCTTCGTGAGCAGGCCCTGCTTTTGGTAGAGCACCGCCAGGTTGTGCAGGGTGACCAGGGTGTCGCCGTGACGTGGCCCCAACACCTCACGCCGGCCATCGTACGCCCGTTCCAGCACCGGGCGCGCCTTGGAGAGCGCCCCCGCACCTTTATAAAGGAGGCCGAGGCCATTGAGGGCGGAGAGGGTCGATGGGTGCTGCGCGCCCAGGGTCGCGGCGCGGCGTTCGGCCGCCTTCTCCAACAGCGGGGTCGCCTCGGCGAACCGGCCCTCCTTGAAGTACTGCATGCCGAGGTTGAAGTAGGCGCGCAGGGTCTCGGGGTGATCCGGCGGGTGGAGGCGCTCCCGGGCGGCGAGGATCCCCTCGTAGAGGTTACGCGCCTCGTCGTAGCGCCCCTGGCCGCCACGCAGCAGCGCCAGGGTGTTGGTCATCCCGAGGGTGTCCTCGTGCTCGGCACCGAGCGCGTCGCCGGCGATGTCCAGCGCCGCGGTCATCAGCTCGACGCCCTCGTCGTATGCGCCGAGCCGATGCAGGGTCAGCCCGAGGTTGTTGGTCAGGATGAGCGTCCTCCCGTCGCGCTCGCCAAAGACCCGGCGCGCGGCCGCCAATGCCTTGACGAACCACTGTCGGGCGTCGCGATATTGACCCGCCGCCCGATGGTGGTCGCCGAGATCATTCATCAGGACGATGGCGTCATCCGTTTCTTCACCGGATGCCACCAACACGATCTCATAGGCGGTGGTGAGCAGCGCGCCGGCGGCGGCGAAATCGCCACCGGCCTGAAGGACCGCCACCAGGTCGTCGCGCAGGGCCGCGGTCTGGGTGTTGAGCGGGCCAAAGGCCACGGTGGCGCCGGCGAGCGCCCGCTGGGCGGTGTCCACGAAGCGCTCTCTATCTCCCCGGGCGCGGTGGAGCTGCGCCAATGCCTGGAGCGCAGCGACGGTCTCCGGATGAACGTCGCCAAAGACCGCGGTCTTGCCGCGCGCTGCCTCCTCGAGGAGGGGCCCGGCCTCGTTGTCATCACCGCGGGATCGCAACGCGGAGCCGAGACTCCCGGCGTAGGTCGCGGTGGCGGGATGGTCGGCCCCGAGATCGCGCCGGGCGAGCTCGAGGATCTCCCGCAGGATCACGATGGAGGCATCGGTCTCACCGACGCCCTGCAACATGGCGGCGACGCTGTGGCGCAACAGCAAGGTGTCTGGGTGCGCCGCCCCCAGGCTCAGGGTGTCGACGCGCACGGCCTCACGCGCCGCCGCGAGGGCCGACGTCATGTCACCGTTCATCTGATGGAGCCTCACCAGGCTGTTGAGGGTCACCGCGGTGTTCGGGTGGTTCGGGCCGAGGCCCTCACCAATGACCGTTAGGGCCTTACCAGTGAGCTCGATGGCCGACTCGATCTGCCCCTGCTGCGCCAGCGCCACCGCCTGGGTGAGAAGAGTTTGCCACTCCTGCAGCGCCGCCCCCGCCTCGGCCGGGACCTGTGAGGCTTTGTGCCGGCTCTCGGCCACCCACTGGGGTTGGCTATAGCGCAGCAGGGAGACGTTCTGGTGATAGGCCGCGACCCGGTCGTAGGCTCCGAGGACGGCCGCGGCGCGGGCGGCCCGGTCGAGCCACGTCGCGGTTTCTTCTAGCCGACCGAGACGTTGATAGGTTGCGGCCGCGAGGTAGGGGAACTGATCGTTACCGGGATCGAGCTCGGCGGCGCGCAAAAAGAGCGCTAGGGCCTGCGCCAGCTCTCCCTGCTCCACGAAAGCCACACCCTCCTGACTCAATCCCAGGGCTCGGTCCCGACGCTGGGCCTGTTCCTCCGCCGAGGACTCAGGGGACGCGGTGGCGGCCGGCGCCGACTGCTTGGGCGCGGGGGTCGGTGTTGGGGCCGAACCGCTGGCGCAGCCGTTAGTGAGGAGAACGGAGATCAGAACGAGGGAAAGGCCGTCGTTCACTCGTGTCATTCGATATCCGTGAGCTGCAGCGGGGGCTGCGGGAGCGACAGGACGACCGAGTCGAAATTGATGTCATTGTTTTCCATTTTCAATCCAGTGATCGCCGTGTAAAAATCGTATCCCTCCGGTGCGCCCTGTAGATTCACTCCGATCCGGTTGGAATAGACCGCGAGGTCCTTCCCAGCGGCGGTCGCCCCGCTGCTGAGTAGCAGGCCCACGAGCTTCGAGGCCGAGATCTCCACCCGATCGATGGCGACCGTTGCGCCGTCGAAGGCGACGACACCGTTCCCCGCGTTGAGATCACCGCAGCTCAGCGGGTCAGTGTCGGGCAGGGTGCTACACTCGGTACCGAGGGTCGCGGAGATCTGAACCTCGTTGAGGATGAGCTGGGAACCGGCCCCGCCAATCAGGATACCGGCCAGGCGATTGCCATCGACCAGGGCACGGGTCAGGGTGACCTTGGCGCCATCCTGGCCGATGATGCCTTCCGCGTGGCCGAGGGTGATCTCATCACTCAAGGTATCTCGGATCGTCACGTCCTCGAGCGCAACCTCGGTGCCGTCATGCCCGGCGAAGATCGCGGTCTCCCTGTTGCCCTCGAACCGGCCACGGGTCACCCACACCCAAGCGCCGTCCTGGACGTTCAGGCCCCGCCCAGCCATCTGATCGTTAGCCCGGGTGCGGGTATCAGAGACGGAGACATCCTCGAGTATGACGATCGTGCCTGGGGAAGAGATCTTGATCCCGAGATCGTGGTTCTTGGTGAACTCACCGCGCAACACGTTCACCCGGGCGCCGTAGCGCGCGATCAGGCCGGCGCTAAAGGTGAGCTCAGCATCCTGACTCTGGGTTTCGCTCACGGTCACGTCTTCGAAGTCGAGCCAGGTGCCCTCGTCCTCGGCAAAAACCCCGGCCTCCCGGTTGTTGATGAAACGGCCGCGGATGACCGTCACCCGTGCGCCCGCCAGGGCGACCAACCCGTAGCCGTCCTCGTGCTCATCTGTTTGGGACTCGGTGTCCTCCACGACGACGTCCTCGATGTCGACCGAGACGTCATCCCCGAACGCGACGATGCCACCGTGCCGGCACCGGGTGAATTGGCCCCGCAGGAGAATAACCTCGGCGCCGTGCTGCATTTTCAAGCCGTACCCATCGACGCCACCCTCCTCCCGTTGGGTGTCGAGGACGACGATGTCCTCCATCTCCAACCGGGTGAGGGTGGCAGGGTCTTCCCGTCCCGCCATGATGGCCTGGAGGCGATTACCTTGGAGCAGCGCCCGTCTCAACGTGCTCTGGATCCCGTCCTTGAGCTCGATACCCGACCCCCGGGTTTGATCGTGCTCCTGCGGTTGGGTGTCGCGAATGACGAGATCTTCGGCGTCCAGCAGGGAGGTCGGTCCCTCACCGAAGAGCGCGACGTCTCGGTTCTCAACAAAGGCAACCCGCGCCAGGGTTACGGTAGCACCGGTTTGCACCTGCAAGCCCTGACCATGGGACGGCGGAGCGCTCTCGGTGCTGCGAGTTTCGCGGATCACGACGTCCGACAAGCTCACTGTCGCGTCGTTGGCCGCCAAGATCGCCGCCATGCGGTTTTTGTCGAACAGCCCGCGGGTAACCGTGACCTCCGAACCGAAGCCAGTCTCGAGGCCAAAGCCGAGGCTGAGGTCCGACTGCCGGCTCGCGGTGGCAACCACCGCCACATCGGTGAGCGCGACCGTAGTGCCGGCATCATAAATGACGAGGGTGCTGTGGCGGTTGT
>JAUUZB010000476.1 GCA_030590185.1 Deltaproteobacteria bacterium | reverse complement strand
ATCTAATGTACCTGGTCGATTATCTGCACCAGCGTGGCATCGGGGTCTACGTCGATTGGGTGCCGGCCCACTTCCCCACCGACGAGCACGGTCTCGGCTACTTCGACGGCACCCACGTCTTCGAGCACGCCGATCCGCGCAAGGGCTTCCACCCGGATTGGAAGTCGAACATCTTCAATTATGGCCGCCACGAGGTGAAGGCCTTTCTCCTGTCGAGCGCCATCTCCTGGCTCGACCGTTACCACTTCGACGGGCTGCGGGTGGATGGCGTAGCCTCGATGCTCTACCTCGACTACTCCCGCGAGTCGGGCGAGTGGATCCCGAACGAGTATGGCGGCAACGAGAACATCGAAGCGGTCGACTTTTTGCGCACCTTCAACGAGGTGATCTACGAGCGTTACCCGGACGTGCAGACCATCGCCGAGGAGTCGACCTCCTGGCCGATGGTCTCCCGGCCGACCAGCCTCGGCGGCTTGGGCTTTGGCCTAAAATGGGACATGGGCTGGATGCACGACACCCTGGCGTACGCGCAGGAGGACCCGGTCCACCGTCAGTATCACCACAACGCCCTGACCTTCCGCCTGATGTACGCCTTCTTCGAGAACTTCGTGCTGCCGCTCTCACACGACGAGGTGGTGCACGGCAAAGGCTCGCTGTTCGGCAAGATGCCCGGCGACGACTGGCAAAAGTTCGCCAACCTGCGTCTGCTCTACAGTTATATGTGGGCGGTGCCGGGCAAGAAGCTGCTGTTTATGGGCGGCGAGTTCGGCCAGCGCAGCGAGTGGGCGCACGACGGCAGCCTCGAGTGGCACGTCGCCGAGATGCATGGTCACGGCGGGATCCGCGACCTGGTGGCGCACCTGAACTATCTCTACCGCAGTGAGCCGGCCCTGCACGAGCTGGACGTCGACCCCATGGGCTTCGAGTGGGTGGTGCTCGATGATCATCAGCACAGCGTGCTCGCCTTCGAGCGCCGGGGACGCGATCCAGAGGAGCGGGTGGTGTTCGTCGCCAACTTCACGCCGGTGCCGCGTCATGGATACCGGATCGGCGTACCCCACGGTGGCTTCTGGCGCGAGCTGCTCAACAGCGACGCCGGGGACTATCACGGCTCAGGCATGGGCAACGGCGGCGGTGTCTGGGCCGAGGAGATCGGCTGGCAGGGCCGGCCCTGGTCGGTGAGCCTGACGCTGCCACCGTTGGCGGCGCTTTACCTCAAGGCAGGGTAGACTCTCCGGGCGAGGTGCGTCGAGATGAACACCAAGGCGAGCGCGTACGGGTTGGGTCTCGGGCTGCTGATCGTCGGCTGCGTGCCGGAGTTCCCGGTGCCCGCCGGTACCGCGATCACCTGCGGCGCTGAGCAGGATTGTCCCGACGGTTGGAGCTGTGACCTGACCGTCGGCCGCTGTTTGCTGGGGTCCACGCCGTCGGTCTCGATCGGGGCGATCAGCCGCACCACCGGTGAGGTTCTGATTCCGGTGGCGGTGCACGCCGTGGGCGACGACCCGGTGACGGTCACCGTGGTGCTCGAGTGGAACGGGGAACGCTACCCGATCGAGGTGACCGAGCAGGCGGCGGGCGGCCTCGAGGGCGTGGGGGGCGGCGCCGGGGGGCCGACGGAGCCGGAGCGGAGCGGCGACGCGACGGAGCTGGTTTGGGACGCGCCCACATTTTTCGAGGCGCACGGCTTCCCGGGCAGCCCGCTGGTGCGCGATCTGGTGGTCGAGCTCACCCCCAGCGACGCCAGCGGCGCGGGCCCAGCGGTGACCAGCGAGTCATTCCTGTTCGGCAATGATCCGCCGGAGATCAGCGAGCTACAGATCCACGGGGTGAGCGGGACGGAGGTCTCAGGGGAGGTGGTGTTGAGCTTCGTAGTGAGCGACAGCTCCGGCGACGAGATCGAGCTCGACGCCTTCGAGGTGGTGGCCACCGACAATGGCGAGGAGCCGATCGAGGTCGAGGTCGACGCGGATATCGTGGCGGTGGGCGACGATGATCGGAGCGGGAGTGTTGCCCTGGACTTCGACGGTGTCGGCGAAGTGGGCGGCCAACCAGCGACCTTGGTGCAGGCCCTGCTGTGGCGGTCGGTCCCGACCGTGCCCGGTCGCCGGGAGGGGGTGCGCCTGCGTTTTACGGTGGTCGATGCCTACCTCGGGACCTCGGTGCCCATCGACTCCGCCCCCTTCACGGTCGACAACGCCCCGAGGTTGGAGGTAGCGCTGGTCGATCCGCTCCTCGGTCGCGCCGCTGACGCGGCCGACTCAAAGGTAACCGTGATGGAGCCCAACCCCGGCCAAGCGGTCGACCTCAGCGTGCAATTCACGGTCGGGGCGGCTGGCGATCCGGTCCCCGCGACCCTCGGCATTCCCGGCATCCCCAACCCGACCGGTCTGTACCCGACCCCAACCGGGACCACCTACGGGCTCACCTGGAACGCCCTCGCCGATGCGCCCTCGACCGCCGGCCTCGGGACGGTGCTGCTCGACACGGACGGCGACGGCGTCTGTGACACCACCGGACTCGCCTACGCGCCCGATCTCCGGCTCCTGGTGAGCGCCTCCGATTCCGCCGGCGGTGAAACACCCGCCCGTCCGAGCGTCCCCTTTGCCCTGGGCAACGATCCGCCGGTGGCGGTGCTCACCGATCTCAGCAACCTATTGACGCCGCCGCTTGCCGGTGCCCTGCCGGTGGAGTTGCGTATCCTCGACAGCGCCGGCGATCCCACCGACCTCGAGCTCGAGTTTCGCAGCGCCTCGGATCAACCGTGGCGTTCGCCCTCCCTGCTGCTCGGCGCCAGCGAGGATCTCGCCGCCAGCCCCGCCGGCACCGTGCATGTCCTCATTTGGGACAGCGCCGCGCTCGCTGATGCGGATGTGGGTGTGCCGCAGGGGTTGGGACCCGGCAGCTTTCCCAGCGTCGAGATCCGCGCCCGCGGGGTGGACCGGCCGGACGGCTCGCGGACCTGTTACGGACCGTGGGACGTGTTGGCGTTGCCGCAGATCAGCAACTGAGCGCGACCCGGCGCCCGGCCGGCGCCCGTCCTAGCGGGTGACGATCCAGTCGTCACCCTGCTTGCGGAACATGATGTCAAAGGCCCGGGAGCCGGCGTCCTTGAAGTCGAAGCTGATCAACGGCTGGTCGTCGTTTTGTTTGAGCCGCGCGATCTTGTTGTTGTCGTGGAGCTCCACCGTGCAGTTGCCGTCGTCGAGCCCGAAGAGCTTAGCCCCTTCGTCGGCGACCGTATCCTCGAACATCTGTTGCAGACGGTTCTGGTACTCGCCCGGCTGCTTGAAGAAGGCGCCCTCCATCTCCTCGCTGCGCTCGGCGAACAGGCCCATCACCTTGGCGACATCCTCGGCCAAGAGGGCGTCCCAGACCTGCTTGTAAAACGGGAAGAGCTCCGCCTTGATGTCGTCGAGGACAGCGGGGTCGACCCGACCCTCGAGATCTGGACCGGGATCCTCCTCGGTGAGGTCGTCGCTGTCGATCCATTTCCAACGCGGTAGGCTCATCTTGGGCAGAAAGATCTTGCGGCGTACGATCGCGCCCGGGCCGAAGGCCTCGCGGGCGACCTCTTCGACCCAGACATCACCGTCCTCGTCGATGGCGTATCCGCCGGCGGAGTTGAGGCGGTGCGGCTCAGTGTTGCCTTCGATCCCTTCGCCGCTGTTGGCCAGGGCGCCGTTCCACTTGAGGGTGGCGATCGGTTTCCAGTCGTCAGGGTGATTCCCCGCCTCGCGCTCGCGCAGGGTGAGCTGGATCTTCTGGTCGGTGGGGAACTCGCCGTCCTCCCCGGGGGCGATCAGCAGGAGCAGCTCGTTGCTCTCCTCGTGTAGCCACTGCCCAACCGGCAGCTCGGAATCCTTCGGCATGCCGTCGGCGTGGACCACGATCTGGCCGTTGACCTCGACGTAGCCGAAGAATTCGTGCGTGTGGACGTGGAGGGTGAGGTAGGGCTTACTCAGCAGCATGCCGAAACTCTATCGAAAAGGTTGAGGGGTCAGCGAACGTGCGGGCCACGGTCTCAGGCGGCGTTTTTGCCGAATTCCTTGGTGTGCTCTTTCATGACGATGAGCTCGGAGCCCGTTTTGACCTTGACGTTGAGGCTCTCCGCGAGGCTCTCGCGAACGTTTGAGGCCTTGCTTTTGACCCAAGACCAGAAGCCGGGCTGCTTTGCCGCGAGGGGCTTGTTCGTCTGGCTACTGTCGCCGGAGCTGATGCCGACCTCGAGGAAGAGGGCGTAGTAGAGTTTGATGCCGCTGCAGCCGACCAGGCCAATGAAGTCGGGCTCCCCGTCCGTGAGCCGCGGTTGGATGGCCGCCTTGAAGCCAAAGAAGTCGCCGTAGGCGCTGTCGGCGATGGCGGCCCCCTTCATGCCGATGTGGCCGCCAGCCTTGGCGTAGGCGATGTCGAAGACCTTGCCTTCGCCTTCGATTTTGCCGGTGAGCTTGATGCCGACCATGCCACCGAGCTCGCCCTGGAAGGTCCAGCTGCTCGGGGTCTTTTTGAACTCCAGCTTGCCGTAGATCTTGCCTTGGACCTCGAACTCGAGGGCGATGACGAATTTAGCCTCCAGACCACCGCCCTTGACCCCCTCCGCCGCGAGGTTCTTGATGCGCAGCAGTACGTTGGCCAGGGCCGGGGCGCCGAAGGCGCTGCAGGCGACGGTGATGACCCAGTCGAGGATATCGCACTTGATCGTCACGCCGATGATCGGATCGAGGGCGAGGTTGATGTCGGCCT
>JAUUZB010000133.1 GCA_030590185.1 Deltaproteobacteria bacterium | reverse complement strand
TGAGCGAATTCAATTACCCGTTCGTCCTGAGCGAATTCAATTACCCGTTCGTCCTGAGCGAGCGCAGCGAGTCGAAGGAAGGGTGCTAGCCAGCATTCTCGGTGACGTACTCCGCCACCAGATCGAACACGTCGGTCATCAGCACCACCCCGACCGCTCGGCCGTCTTGGAGCACCGGCACGAGGTCGATCCCCATCTTGAGCATCGTGCCCACCACACTGCTGAGATCATCCTCCAGGCCCACCGCCCCCTTGATTGGGGCCATGGCGGCGCGAACCGGCTCCGCGGCGTTGCGCACCGCCGAGGGGCTGAACAGAGTCACCCAGTCGTCGGTCAGGTCCCGGCTGAAATCGTCATAACCCGCCAGGTGGTCGAAGGTGCCATGGGCGTCGGCGAGGGCCCGTTGCTGTGGGGACAGTCCCAACCCGCGCAGCAGATCGCGCCGGCTGACCACACCGACCAGGGCGTTCGTCTCGTCGAGCACCAACACGTAGCGCGGTTGGATCAGGTAGCCGTCCTCGAGGGTGACCGAGGAGCCGCCGATGGCACCGAGGGTTTCACCGAGGGTGTTGCGCTCGTAGACGTGGGGATAGCCGGAGATCGGAATCATCACGTCGGCGACCCGCTTGCTCTGAGGCGCTGCGCCGACACCACCGGCGACGTCGGTGCCGCCGGCGATCACCCGCTGGACGCCCGGCTGCCTCTGCACCAAGGCGAGGAGCTCGTCCTTACGTTTGATGATCTCAGCGGCCTCCCCTAGATCCACGACACCGCTGCGCGCCTGGACCTGAGCCCCCTCGCGGCTGATGCCGGCTTCGAAGACCAACACCGCGCGCACCCTCGTGCGCAGGGCGAAATCCTTGGCCTGGGCTTCGCGGTTGGGGATCGGTGAACGCTCCCGGTTGCGCACCAGGTCGGTCACCATCTCGGCGGCGGCGTCGACGGTGACGTTCGCCAGGTTAATCACCAGGTCGTAGAGGCTCGCATCGTCCCACTCCGCCGCGTACATCTGACGGACCCAACGGGCGCGCTTGTCGTCTATTTTCTCGATGTGGGCGAGCGCCTCCTCCCGCGCCATGCCGTGCTGCACGATTGCGGCTTGCACGCGGTATTCGGTCGGGGCGATGAGGCGCAGGTTGATGACGCAGGGCAGGTCGCGCAGCAGGAACTGACCGGCGTGGCCGTGGTAGATCACGTTCCCCTTCTCGACCCGCTCAGCCAAGGCAGCTTGCACCGCGAGGATGTAACGCTCCTTCTCGTGGGTCAGCCGTTGCCACAAGCCGCCGGGCTCCTCGATCCCCTCCACCAGGGTCGCTTCGTCGACCCCGTAGCTCTTTGCAGCCTCGAGCAGAACCTCGCGGCTGAACACCTCGTAGCCGAGTCGCTCGTGGAGCTTCTCAGCGAGCTGACCGCCACCGGTGAGGGAACCTCGTGAGATGGTGATTACTGCCATTCGCTCATCCTTCTATCGAACTGCCCAGAGTCAGGCATCATAGAATTAGTTACCCCGTCGAGGCCAGCGCCGGTGGGCACCGCCGCGGCTCGGTGCTCAGCCCGATCCCTGGCGATCAGGAGGCCTAAGATACCGGCCAACCCCACCATGAGGATCCACGTGGCGGCGCCGAAATGCACGCCCCAGGAGGAGGCACCAACGGTCCCGTACTGCGCCACGCAGATCAGCAGCAACAGGATCCAAATGGCAGCGTCGGTCCGGCCGGGAACGGGCGCGCGCCGGCTGACGGTCGCCAGCAAGGGAAGCAGGAAGACAAAGTGGGCGTAGTAGTTCGCCGGGTAGAGCAGGATGGGCACCAGGCAGAGCCCCAGGACCGCGGCCTGGGCCAGACTGCGGCAGCGAGCAACCCACAACAACACCCCGGTGGCGAGGCCCGAGACGAGCAATCGCAGCGCCGTGAACAACACCGGGTAGCCATCCCTCAGTCCAGGCAGGCCCTCGAAGAGCAGTCGAATGCTAACGTGATTGACGTGCGCGTCACGGTTGAGCAGGGAGACCTTGTGGAGCCACTCCCCCCAGGCCGCAAAGTCGAGGACCAGGCCGGAGAATAGGAACGCGGTTGCCACGCAGATCGCCGCCCCCGCGTAGACCCGGACGAGGGGCACCAGGCGGACCATCAGCTCCTCGCGGCTCGGCCAGGCAGCCCGCGCCCGCCGCTGTTGCCACGACCACCAGAGCACCGGGATCGCCAGCGGCAGGAGCACGAAGGCCGGGAAGGCCCGGATCATGGCAGCCCAACCCAAGAGCACCCCCGCGAGCAGCCAACCTTCCCGTTTGAGCGCACAGATGCCGAGCCCCAGAAAGACCATCCAATCATGGCGCAGGGTCGCACCCACCCAGTTGGAGCCGAACATGTAGAAGTCGTTGGCGCCAAACACGATCATCGCCACCAGGGCCCCGCGCCAGCCAAAGGTCCAGGCGATCACGAGGAACGTCAGGAGGAGCAACAGCGGGTCGAGGGCGGCGGTGGCGAGTAGCGTGGTGTCGCTGGCCTCGGTGGCGCTGAACAGGAGGTGGGCGATGGCCAACCAGAACGGGGTCGCGTTGCCGCCATGGTCGTGCATGCTGCCGAGGTAGCCCGGCCCCATGACGGTGCGGAAGTAACGCATGTCGCGCTTGAAGGCCTCCCAACGCTCGGGGCTGAAGCGTTGCGATATGGCGGCGACCTGATCCGGCACGGCGGAGACCCGCGTCATCCGGTGAGTGTCGAGGTCGCGGAAGGTGACGTGCCCCAGGGATCGAAGGCTCACCTTCGGATCGTCGTCGACGTAGGCGGCGACGCTCGCGAGGTAGACCCCGTCAAAGCGCAGCTCCGGGAAATACTTCGCGACCGGATAGTACACCCGCATGTCAAAATGGTGCACGGCGGTGCGGCTGCCATCCCTATGGTCTCGGAACTGTGGGTAGCCGAGGTTGAAAAAGGATGCGAGGGCGAGGCCGGCGCAGAGCCCGAGCACGGTGAGCACCACCGGACGGCTGGCGTCAAACAGCCGCGGCGCGAAGGCCTCCCGTGCCACCGCCACGACCGCCACAGCCGCCACCATGGCGCGCAGGAACGCGACTACCCCACCGCCCACGGGCCAGCCGGCGGAGATCGCCAGCAGCAACCACACACCGGCGACGAGTGGCGAGGCGCCGACCGCGAGGTTCCACCAGCGAGGCGCTTCGCGGAAGGTGAACAGCAGCCAGAGGATCAGCGCAGCGCCGAACAGGCCGATGGCCCAACGTACGGAGGTATCGGCGGAGGCCCCGATCCGAGCCGGCAGGCGCGGCGGGAACACCAGGGGGGGTGTTTCGAACAGCTGCAACTCGCTGACGCTGTAGGAACCATCACCGCCGGTGGCGCTCAAGCGAACGTATCGACCCTGGCCCGTTAGGTGGGCATCAAACCGCGGACGCATCCCGGGGTGGCGGTGCGGGCCGGCGCTCCACACCCTCGTGAAGCTCTCGCCATCCTCGGACACCGACAGTAAATAGATGTCGTTGTTGTCGGCCTGCAGGTAGGCCGCCCCCAGGCGTCGGGTCGCACCGAGGTCAAACTCGACGAAGGCGCGGGGCGAGAGAAAGACGGCGGTGAGGTCGGTTTTCCAGGCGTCCCCGGGGAGAGCGATGACTCTGTCGGTCAAACGCTCACCGCCATAGACGCCGGTCGCGATGCGGGGTGTGAGCCCGGCGAGCAAATTGACGCCGTCAGGGCGCGCCCGCGACACGCCGCCACCGCCACCGCGACCGCCACCGTCGCCGACACCCCCACCGCAGCCGCAGCCCACCAGGACACACAAGGCCCCACCCATCAGCAAGCGTTGACTCATTCCGTTCCCGGTATAGTCCAACTCCGAGGCATCCAACACGGACTTCAATGCTTGGGGACACGGCCGCGACGGTTGCCCCCGGGGCCCTTCGGGCTCTATATCCTGGGGGTGAGGCAGGGGGCCCAGGTCCCGCCGCCAGTAGCCGTTGGAGGAACCCGATGATTCGCACCAGCTGCGTCCTAATCGTCTGCCTGGCTGGCTCGCTACCCGCTAGGGCTGCGGGCGCCACACCGGCAAAGCCTACGGTGGCGGTGCTCTACTTTGACTACGAGGGACAGACCGAGGGCATGGGTCAGTTGCGCAAGGGCCTAGCGCAAATGTTGATCTCAGACCTCGCCGAGGTGGAGGCGGCCCAGATCGTCGAGCGCTCGCGCCTCCAGGACATCCTCGACGAGCTCGACCTCAACCAATCAAAGAAGATCGACAAATCTACCGCCAACAAGATCGGCAAGCTGCTCGGGGCGCGCGACCTGGTGATGGGTGGCTACTTCGATCTGATGGGAACGTTGCGGGTGGACGCCCGGGTGGTGGAGGTCGAGACCGGCAAGATCGTCCGGGCCGTCGGCGAGAGCTGCAAGCCGGAGGAGTTCATGGCCATGGAACAACGCCTAGCCAGCGGGCTCGAGGGGATCCTGCGCACTGCCCTCGAGGCTCCGCCGCCGCCAACCAAGGCGAAGCGCACCAAGCGACCCAAGCGTCCCAAGTCGCTCGACGTGAAAACCGCCACCCGCTACGGCAAGGCCCTCGACGCCGCCGACCGGGGGGATACCGCCACCGCCAAAAAGGAAATGAAAAAAGTGGTCGAGGCGCAGCCGGACTTCGAGCTGGCGGCCTTGGACCTATCGAGGTTGGCCCAGTAGCTGAGTCGACCTAGATGTGCTCGGCGGAGATATCGATCCGGTTGTCCGCGAGCAATCGTGGGTTTTTCTTTGGTGGCTCGCGCAAAAGCGCCAAGCCCGCAAAGAGGCACAGCTCCTTTGCGGGCTTAGCGCCTTTGCGCGAAACAAAAAACAGACAGGATTGCTACTTCGGCCGGCGTCATCTAGCTCCCGCGACCGACCGCCTCAGGGCTTGCACAGTCCAGCGGCCTTGGGGTGCCCGAGCTCCTTTGCCTTGCAGTAGGCCGCGGTCGCTGCGTCGGCATCGCCGAGCTTGCTATGGGCCAACCCGAGCAACAGATGTGCCTCGGCATCGTCGGGTGAGAGCCGAATCACCGTTTCGAGATCTTCCTTGGCCCCGGCCGCGTCGTTCTTGGAGAGTCGTGCCCGCGCCCGCGCTTGGCGCGCGACTAGGTGATTTGGCTGCATGGTCAAGAATGCGTCGAAGGTCTCGATCGCCTGATCGACCCGGCCGCTCTGGAGGTCGAGCAGCGCCAGGTTGAAACGGGGTGCCATGTATCCCTCCGCCAACTCGATGGCGCCCCCGTACGCGGCGCGAGCGGCGTCGGTCTCGCCATCCCTGAGATAGGTGGTCCCTAGGATGTTCTTGGCCGCGGCCATATTCTCGCAATGGGCGAGGGCGTTCTCTGCTGCCTGCCGGACCGCGACGTTCTCCTGACCAGCAAATAGGCGCGCCTTGGCGAGCAACCACCAGTACTCCCCTGCCTTGGGTGCCTCGGCCTCCACCGCCTGCAAACTGCCGAGCGCCTGCTCATCCTGCGGGCGGGCGCCACCCGGGGCGCCACCTTTTAGTGAGGTCGCCGCGGAGGCGAGCAGCTCGAGCAGCGCGGCATCCTCGGTTCGGCAGGTGGCCGGCGCCAACGGATCGTCCTCGGCCTGTACGGCCTCGTCGAGCTGTTGACGTAGCGCCATGGCCCGCTGGCTCGAACCGCCGCGAAGGCCGAAGATCAATGCCAGGACCGCAGCGACGACAGCCAAGGCCACCACGGCGATCAGGATCCCGCGGCCCTTCTTGGCCGGCACCGCGATCGCCGTCGCCGGTGCGAGCTCCGTCGAGGGCGATGTCGCCGCGGCGGCCGACGCCGGCACGTCTGCCAGGTGGGTGCTGCGGTACCACGCCAACACCGCGACCAAGGAGTTGAGGCTGTTGAAGGCGTCCTCACTCACCACCCCCTCTGGCTCTTCGAACAGGCTACCGCCGTGGTCGTGGGCGCCAACGTTGCCCCAGGCCTGCAGGGTTCGCATGTGGGCGATGACTCTGATCGGCACCAGGGTCTCCTCGCCCTGTTGTTTATTGATGCGCTGCATGAGCTGATCGACAGTGCGCTTGCCCGGAGTCTCCTCGAGCACCCGCACGATCAAGTCGCGCAGCACGATCTCCAGCACCAAGCGAGTGGCTTGCAGGACACCTTTGTAATCGCCGGTGCTCATGCGCAGGGCGACGGCGTCGATGTCCTCACCGGCGCGGGGGAACTGCGGGCGAAGCTCGGTGAGCTTGTCGAGGATCTCTCGTTCGGCTGCGGTAGTCATGGTCTCGCCGACATACCACGGTTGGCCAACGAAGCCACGGCCGCCCCCGGGGGGCCTGGCTCAAAGGATGTCGGGGTCCCGGGCGAAGAGATACTCGAGATATCGTGAGCGAAGCTGTTTGTTGGCGGCGATCTGCTTGAGCGGCGGCAAGGCGAGCAGAGCACCGAGGATGGCCGCCATCACCCGGTGGTACCAAAGGGCGCGGTTGTCAAAGATGATATCCTGGAGGTTGCCGCGCTCGACCGCCATCATGACCGTGCGATGAACGGTGTTGATCGGCGTCAGCACCCGTTGCTCGCGGGGCACCAGGGTCAGGCTATCCGGAGTAGGGCAGGCTCGCAGGCAGACGCCGCAGCCCAGGCAACGCTCCTCGTCGAGCTGGGCGAGCCGCCGCTTCTTCTTCAGCGGATCGTTGGCGGTCACCAGGGCGATCGCCGCCACCGGGCAGGCGTTCACACACTTGCCGCAACCGTTGCACGCCTCGTGGTCGATATGCGGGAGAAAATTGGTGGTGTGCACCGGCTGCAGGATAGCGAAGCGTTGGGCGGCGAGCAGCGCCTCGCAACAGCAACCGCAACAATTGCAGATGAAACCGACCCGATCACGGACGTTCTCCCCGAACTGCACCAGGCCGCATTCGTAGGCCTGGTCGAGGAGCTCGAGGGTCTCGGTCACGCCAGCGGCGCGGACCACCCCGTGGTTGATCAGAGAGCTCGCCGAGTTGTCGAAGGTCATGCAGATGTCGAGGGGAGCATCGCAGGCCTTACCGAGATGCATCATCTTGTGGCGGCAGTAGCAGACCCCGATGCCGATGTGGCGGGCGGTCTTGATCACCTCGCTGGCCCGTTCGTAGTCGAGCACGTGCAGGGCGTTATCGCTGCTGAGCATCGGCTCCTGCACGAAGACCCGCCCGAGCTGCGTCTCGCCACGGGTGAACAGGTCCTTGATGAAATCGTCTTCGACGTTGAGGTACTCGTAGAAGAGCTCCGAGAGGGCCTTCTGGTCAATATCTTTGCGCACCCGCATCAAGGAGAACTCGAAGAACCCGGCCATCGGCGGCGGCAGACAGTAGCGGGTCTCGCCGCGCACCTCGACGTCGAGGATCAGGGCGCGGTCGGCGAGGCGGTCGAGCAGCAGGCGGGCTTCTTTCTCGGAGCACTTCCAGGCGTGCGCCGCCACCCGCGCCGTGAACGGCTTGATCGGCAGCAACGCCACCCGTTCGGCCTCCTCCTCGCTGAACAGCAGGCGCAGAATCTCAAAGAGGAGCTCCGCTGGCGGCGCCCCCTGGGGGAAGCGGTTGAGGCGCTCGACCAGGCTGAGATAACCGGAACGGACTGTGGCGTGCGCCATGGGATCTCACCGGCGGCGTTTCTTGCGCTTCTTCTTGGCCTTCTTCTTGTCGGCGGTCTTCTTGTCCGCCTGGCGGCGACGGGCTGCGTCCTCTTCCTCTTCCTCGCGCACCGAGGCGTCGATCTCGCCCCCTTGCTCCTCGACTTGTCGGCTGAGGGACTCGGTGGCGGCCTCGAGCTGCGAGTTATTCGCCGACAGAGTATCGAGACGGCTGCGGGCCTCGAGCTCGCGGGCCCGGGTGTTGTCGAGCTCGTCACGCAGCACCTGATTCTCGTCC
>JAUUZB010000405.1 GCA_030590185.1 Deltaproteobacteria bacterium | reverse complement strand
GCGGCGAAGCCAAGCCCTACCAAGTTGCGCAGGTGCTTGCTATTCTAGACTCGACGGACATCGAGGTGGACGGATGAGCGAGCCATTGCGGTACAGGATCGTGGTCGCCTGGAGCGACGAGGACGATTGCTATGTTGCCCGCGTGCCGGCCTTTGGTCCCGCCGTCGCAGCCCACGGCGATACGCCGGACGAAGCCGCACGGGAGGCCCGGGTGGCAGCCGAGCTGTGCATCGAGAGCATGACGGAGCATGGCGATGCCTTGCCGTCCGAGGATATCGACGAAGACGCGCGGGTGTCGGCGTAGGGCGCGACGGAGCCGACAGGTGCGGCCGGCGGACCTCGCGGCGTTCATCGAGGAACGGCGAGTCCTGTCGGATGAAGGTGGTGGTGAGCAAGCCACGGGTATGTGGTCGCAAATTGCGACCACAAAGGGGCGCGGGGGACGGCGGTGAGCTGCTACCCGGCTGCGGCGGTGAATTGTAGGGGCATGGCGACTCGAGACCCGATGACCGGCGCAATGGGGGCCGCGGCGCCCCGGGGAAGTGGCCGGAATTGACCGTGCCGCAAAACGCAGCACAAGCGGAAGCCGAACGAGCCTGCGCGGTAGCAAACGCCTCCCCGCCAGTCCCCATTCAGTCCCCGCACCCCGATCACGAGCCCGATCGACCCACCCAGTGGTGTCGCCAACCACGCGCAATCGCAAGAGGATTGATTGGTCGGGGCGAAGTGATTCGAACACTCGACCCCCTGCTCCCAAAGCAGGTGCTCTAGCCAGGCTGAGCTACGCCCCGACCCGGGCCCCATTAGTATGCCGGACCCCACGGCGCAAGCCTCGACGCCCGTGGAAGTCGACTCGACCTCAGTCGCCTGCCAGCACCGATCCATGCTAATGACCGCGCCATGTCCGGCACCATGGAACCCGAAAGACTCGCCGCTGAGATCGCCCGCGCCGTGGAGCGGCGGCTCGGGGGGAGCAGCCCCGAGATCGCGGACGCTATCGCGGCGGAGCTCAGCCTCATGCTCGGCGGTGGCGCCGATGGCGTCACCAAGCGGCCTTTGGGCGACGCCTCCCGGGTGGTGGTTACCGCCCACGGGCTCAATCGCACCGGGGTGGTCTCGCGGCTCGCCTCGGCCATCGAGGAGTTCGACGGCGACGTGCGCGACCTGAGCCAGACCATCGTCGGCGACTACTACACCATGCTCTGGGTGGTCGACATTCGGGACGCCCCTAGCGAAGGGGCCCGTTTCCTGCGGCTGCGCGAGCGGCTCAAGGAGGTCGGCAAGGACGCTGGCGCTCACGTGGTGGTGATGCACGACGACATCCTCTCGGCCATGCACAGCATCTAATGGCTCGCTCTGGCTTTCATACCGGCCTCGACCAGGTCGTCGAGACCCTGCGCATGATCGAGGTTGAGAACCTCGACATCCGCACCGTCACCCTCGGGCTCTCCCTGCTCGACCTCGCCGGCAATGACGGCGGCCTCGCGGACCGCGTCTACCGGCGGGTCACAGAAGTCGCGCGTCCGTTGGTCGGTATCGCCGAGCGGGTGGAGGCGGACCTCGGTGTGCCGATCGTCAACAAGCGCGTCTCGGTCACCCCGGTGGCGTTGATCCTCGGCGGCGGCGGGGTCGAGCTCGCCGTCGAAGTTGCCCACGCCCTCGACGCGGCGGCCAAGGAGATCGGCATCGACTACGTGGCCGGTTTCTCCGCCCTGGTCCACAAGGGCACCGCGAATGGAGACGCGGCCTTGATCGCGGCGCTGCCCGAGGCGATCGGCAAGACCGAGCGTCTGTGCGGCAGCCTCAACCTCGCCAGTACCCGCGCCGGGATCAACATGGACGCGGTGGCCGCCACCGGCCAGGCTATCAAAGGGATCGCCGAGGTCACCCGCGACCAGGACGGCATCGGCTGCGCTCGCTTCGTCTGCTTCGCCAACGCGGTGGAGGACAACCCGTTCATCGCCGGCGCCTTCCACGGCGTGGGGGAACACCAGGCGACCCTGAACGTGGGGATCAGCGGACCGGGCGTTGTCCACCACGCCCTGCGCCGGCTGTTTGAGAACCCGCCGCCCTCCGGCCTCAACATCGGCAACGTCGCCGACGTCATCAAGCGCATGGCCTTCAAGGTCACCCGCGCCGGTGAGCTCGTCGGTCGGGTGGTGGCGGCGCAGCTCGGATCGCCCGTCCAGTTCGGCGTCGTTGACCTGTCACTGGCGCCCACCCCGGCCGAGGGCGATTCGGTCGCTGACATCCTCGAGACCATGGGGCTCGAAAGAGTCGGCGCCCCGGGCACCCTCGCGGCCCTACTAGTGCTGACCGACGCGGTGAAAAAGGGCGGCGCCATGGGCTCCTCCTATGTCGGTGGGCTCTCTGGGGCCTTCATTCCGGTCTCCGAGGACCGCGGCATGGTCGACGCGGTGCGGGTTGGGGCGCTCTCCCTCGAGCGCCTCGAAGCGATGACCAGCATCTGCTCGGTCGGCCTCGATATGGTCGCCATCCCCGGGGACACCCCGGTGGAGACGATCTCCGCCATCATCGCCGACCAGATGGCGATCGGGGTGATGAACAACAAGACCACCGCGGCACGGCTGTTGCCGATCCCGGGCAAGGGGCCCGGTGAGGTGGTGGAATATGGCGGCCTGCTCGGCGACGCCATCGTCATGGACGTCAGTCGCTTCTCCTCCGCCGGATTCATCGGCTTGGGGGGACGGGTGCCAGCGCCGGTGCACGGTTTACGGAATTGATCCGTATCTAGTCCGTAACGTCTCGACGGAGCCGACATCTTCTGACATGGATGTCGTGGGGGTAGGAATGCCCGCAACCACCGAGCGAAGACCGACGGATGGGGTGAGCGCCAAGCGTCTCCGAACCGTCGGGGTGATGGCGCTCGAGTTCACCGTCTATTCCCTGGTCTACCTGCTGCTCGAGCCCCGCATCGGTCGGACCGCGGCGATCTTCGCCATCTTGCCGGTCTTCGCGGGCGCCATGCACGGCGGGATCAAAGGTGGGGTGATCGTTGCTTCGCTGGCAATCACGCTCAACGCGATCTTTTTCACCTTCATCGACAGCGGTGCGGCCATCCATGGTTTTCGCGCGACCGATCTGCCCGGCAACCTGGCCCTGCTCGTCATCGGAGCGTTGGCCGGCTTGATGCGCAATCGCCAGGTTGGGATGGCCACCGAGATCGCCGAGCGCCGGGCGGTCGAACGTGCGGCTCGCGAGGCAGAGCAACGCCTGCAGGCCATTCTCACCAGTGCCCCCACCATGATCGCGATGCTGGATCCGGCGGGCGGCTTGTTGTTCGTCAACCGCGGCAATGACAACTCGCCGGCGAGCCTGGGCGACCGTTCGCTCTTCGATTTCGTCGCCCCTGAGGACCACGAGCGGGTCCGGGAGGCCCTGCGCACGGTCGTCGAGGACCAGATCGAAGTCGACCTCGAAATCGGGATCATCCTCCGCGACGGCGCCCACCGTTATTTTCGGGGCGTGCTCGCGCCGATGCGCGGCGAAGCGAGCCCCAACACAATCATCGTCAATGCCACCGACGTCACCGAGCTACGGGAGCTCGAGCAGCTACGGGCGCGCTTCGTCGACAAAGTAGTGACGGCCCAAGAAAAGGAGCGCCGCCGCATCGCCCACGAGCTGCACGACGTCACCGCCCAGGCGCTCACCTCTCTGTTGATCGGCCTGCGCGTCATCGGTGAGCTTCCAGACGAGGCAAGCAAGGAACAACGCCTCGCGGAGCTGCGCGAGCTCGCCGGCGACACCCTCGATGACCTCAACCGTCTCGCCCGCGGACTGCATCCCAGCGTCTTGGATGACGTCGGCTTCAAGGCGGCGCTCGAGCGGTACTGCACGGAGTTTAGCAAGACCCACGGCGTCGAGGTCCAGCTCGAGATCATCGGTCTGGACATCGGCGATCGGCTGCCGACCCCGATCGAGATCACCCTCTACCGCATCACCCAGGAGGCGCTGACCAACGTCGCCAAGCACGCCGACGCGACCCGCGCCAGCGTCGTGGTGGAGCGTCGGGAGTCCTCGGTGCGGGTGATCATCGAGGATGACGGCCGCGGCATCGAGCTCAACGAGGCCACGGGGATGCCGCAGGAGACCGATGGCCTCGGCCTGTTGGGTATCCGCGAGCGTGCCCAGCTAGTGGGCGGTGAGGTCACCATCGAAACCGGCCAGGGCGGCGGCACCACCCTGTTCGTGACGTTGCCCGCCCCGCCTAGCGTGATCGAGATGTACGCTTCGTGAGCAGCTGGTCGTAGAGCCCGAGGGTGCGCGTCGCCTCCCGCTCGAGGCTGCGCTCGGTGACGACCCAACGCCTGGCCGCCTCGCCGCGGGCCGAGGCGTGGTCGTCCGCGAGCCACTCCCGGAGCCGTTGCGCAATGGCGGCCGGGGCGCGCTCGGCGAGGGGATAGCCGACCTCCTCGCTGATCAACTCCCCGAGGGCATCCCGGTCGACGGCGATCACCGGCAGCCCACAGGCCATCGCCTCCATTGCGGCGCGGGCCGAGGCGTCGTTTCCCGGCTGGGCCAGGAAAGCGGCGTCTGCGGCGTGGTAGGCCCGGAGCAGATCCGTCTCGGCGAGGTAGCCGGGGAAGTGCGCCTTGCCGGCCAAGCCAACCCCCTGACACAACAGCTTCAGGGGCTCCTCCCGCTCGCCGCGCCCCACGAAGAGCAGGTGCAGATTGGGCGAGTTGACACGCACGGCGGCGCCGCTGAGCTCCTCCTGTCCGCGGTCGGCGATCAAGGCGACGTGGATCAGGACCCGGTCATCATCGGCGAAACCGAAGCTGTGACGGGCCGAGCAACGCTGCTCCTCGGTCGGCGGTACGAACCTCGTGGCGTCGATCCCGCCGGGGATGAGCTCGACCGTGGCGGCACTCTGGGTTTCGAGCCGCTCGCGGTGCGTAGCGCAGCGGGCGATCCAACCATCGACCCGTCGGTTGAGCCAGGCCTGACCGACACGGGGCTCGAGGGTGCGGGCGGCGTGCAGGGTGCGCACCAACGGCACGTGGCGACGGACCCCGGCCACCACCGCGAGGACGTGGTCGTGGGATAGGTGGGCGTGCACCACGTCTACCCGCCCGCGGGCGAGGCGGCCGAGGGTCAAACGATCGCGCCACAGTTGTCTCAGCGACGATTTCGTCGACAGGCAAAGCGGCTCCGGCGGCGCGAACCCCAGATCGCGCAGGCGCGGCG
>JAUUZB010000336.1 GCA_030590185.1 Deltaproteobacteria bacterium | reverse complement strand
CGACCAAAGGCCTCGAGCTCCACCGAGCGCTTGCGGTCGAGGTCGAGCCAGTAGGCGCGCTGCTCGAGATCACCGAGGTCACCCTCGACCCAACGCAGCTCCTCCAAACGCGGCGGCGCTCCCCGATGCAGCTCGCGGAATGGCTCCACCGAGACCTTGGCCTTGCCCTTACCCATCTCGTGGGAGTGGCTGATGACCTTGACCTCCCCCTGTTCGAGAAAGACGTCCATGCGCCCGTTGGTCTCACCGGCTCGACCAGCGACGCCGCTCGGCCCCATCATCCGGTCGACCATCTGCACCGCCGTGCCCTGCTCACTCTCGGCGTGGATCGCGTAGCGACCGAAGGTTTTGAGCGCGAACACGGTCTGCTGCTTGCCTACCGCGGGTAGAGTTTTAGTCTCCGCGGCGGCCCCGAGGGGCGCCCATGAGACCAATAAGAGAGCCAGCCCGCAAAACTGCCGGGTGGACCGGTGACCACCAAAACGTCGCGTGTTCATGCACATCTCCCGGGGGTGGGCACTGCAAAGGGCATGCCCTCTGGTCCGGGTGCATAGACTAAATTTGAGGCGTGATTAAGGGTGGTTGGGGGGCGGGCGGGGAGGCGGGGATATTGGTTGTAGATGGAGTCTATGGAAAGTGGAGTTGGGTTCCACCAGGGATGGCGGATCTTCACACCGCCCACCCGCCTGGTCTATCAATCACCGCCATGTGATCTCGGCCATGATCGGGTACCAGATGGTCAAACGACTGCAGGGCGGAGATTCGGTCCCGTGGACGTGGGCGGCGGAGTTGACGCCAGACAAACTCATTCTCGGCCATGAAAAGAGGCGCGCGCGGGGCGAGTCCGTCAGCTATCCCTTGGCGTCGTTGCAGTACGTGGTGGCCCGCGGTGAGCTTCTCTTGTTCTCGGACGGCGAGCCAGATCCAGTGGGCAAGATACCGTGCTCCGCGAATCAATTTCACCCGGGCTTCTTTGCCTTCAATGCGTTGTTACCCAAGGCCAACCGGAGGTATGTCACAGGGTGGGAAGCTCGCCGGGAAGCGCGTGCCGGCGCGCCAGCTCCCGGTACGCTCCGGCGCCGGCACGCAGGGTCGTCGATTTGGCGTGGGCGAGACGCTGGTAGGCCGCGAAGTAGCCCGCCCCGCGCATGTCGAAGGGCAGCCCGTCTAGCTCTTTTTCCAGCCAGCGACGGTCGACGAGCTGTTCGGGGGCAGCGGTCAGAAAATCGGTATCGATCCCCCGGCGCGTGAGCTCGGCGACCACGGCGTCGCGTGTCTGGTGCGGGGCGGCGGGTGCCGCCGCGGCCACGATGAGTGCTAGGGGGGTGAGCTCGAGCAACGATTCGCCATAGAGCTTCATGGCTGCTTCCTCGTCCGCGGCGGTGGCGCCGCGACTCAGGGCGAGGTTGAGACGGCGGTAGGCGACCTCCGTGGGCGCGATCTCATCCGGCCCGAAGGTGGCCATCAGCCGCCTGATCTCGGCGTGGTTGCCGCTGACCTCCGCGAGATCGACGTGATCCAGCCTCGCCCAAATCTTGCCCTGGCGGGCCTCGATCTCCGGACCCCGGCGGGCTGCCACCTCAGCGAGCGCCCCTGGCTCGCGCTCGAGCCGAAAATAATCAGTGAAGGTCTGGGCGCGACGTTGGCCGAGCTCGATCAGATTCTTTTCCCAGCGGGGCTCTTGGCCCGATGCTGCCTGGACCGACTCCAGGATGCTGGTGACCTCTGGCGAGTCGCCAGCGAAGCCGACGATCCGCGCCGCGCGCAGGCGCAGCTCGAGGGCCTTGGCGGCGTTCGCCGGCGAGATCTCGGCGAAGCGAGCGTAGTGCTCGCTCGCCAGCCGGTGGTCGTGTTTCATCCAAGCGCGCCACGCCAGCGCCCAATGGGAGTAGCTAAAATTTGGATCCAGCTCGATGGCCCGGCGGTAGAGCTCGACCGGCTCGGAGCTCTGCTCGTCCACCAGCCGACCCAAGAGGTAGTGGTGCGAAGCCGATGTAGGGTTGGCGACGAGGAGCTTGCGGTACTCTTCGACGACGGCGGCCTTGTTGCCGATGGAAGAGAGGTGTTGGTAGGCTCGGTGGAGCTCCACCTCAACCGGATGCTTTTCGAGCAGGGCCGTCAAGGTCGCGCGCCCCCGCTCCGGATCACTGGCCAACAGGGACATCGTGGCGGTCACTGCCACCGGGTTGCCCGGATACATCTCGAGCTCGGCCAGAGCGATGCGCAGGGCATCAGCGAGGCGCTCCTCGCGCAGGTGGAACGAGAGAATGTCGGTGAGGCCCACGTCATCGATCGCACCGAGGATCGACGCGTGCTTCGAGCTTCCCTCGACGACGCTCTGGGTCTCTGGCGGTTCCTCAAAGACGTAGTCGACCTCGTCGATCACCAGCACCGGCTCACTGCCCAGGACTCGGCTGGGCCGCGGTTGGTCATCTCCCCAAACGATGTGATTCAAGACCAGCGTGCCGCGGCCGCCGACGTTGTAAATGACGTGCTTGGCGTAGCCCGCCTGGGTCAAGTCCACCTCTCGCCGCTCAGCAAACGCGACGCCCGCGGCGGAGGCTGACGCCTCGAAGCCAACCACATCGGTGGGCACGCCGTCGAACAGCCGCGCGACGCCGGGCGGAACCTGTCCACCCTCGGGGCCGAGGCGAACGCTCACCGGCACGTCGTAGCCGTTGTAGACCACCACCGACGCCCGTTGCCCAGCGAACCAATACCCTCCCCCGACGGCGGCGAGCCCCACCAGGAGCGCGGTCCCGAACAGAAGCCGCACCGTGCGAGCCAGGGGCGGGAGGGGCGCCTTGGCGAGAAAGAACCACCCACCGTCCGGGGCGGGGTGCACCAGGTAGGCGCCAAGCGGGAAGAGCGGCAGGAAGAGAAGCACCAGCCACTGGGTCGCGACATAGGTCCCGTCCTCCTCCGGTTGGTGGCGGCCGTACAACATCGTGCCAATCCCGTTGAAGGTGAACAGTGAGGGCGTGCTCCCGAGAGAGCTCAACCAAAAACGCGCGTCCTCGACATACTCCGCCATCATCCCCTGGCGCGCGACGGAACGGACGGTCTTGAACTCCGCCAAGAAGAGCTTGCGAGCCTTGGCCCCTTCGCCTCGTTCCCAGAGCTCGATCACCTGCGGCGAGAAGACGGCTATGCCCTTTTCGCGGTTGATCTCGACCAACCGGGAGACCTCCCCTCCCGAATCTCCTGTTGTCGCATCCTCCAACACGGCTCCTCCCTCCTCGGCCGCAACGCAGCCGCCATGGACGCGGCGCCCATTCGTTACACGCACCTGCCGCCAATCCCGCTCCAGCCTCGTCCCAATTCTGTCGCCCCGGGTCAGTCCTCCCCCTTCTCCCCCGCCTGGCTCAGCCAACGATGAATCGCCTCCAGATACTCAACCGGCTCAAACGGCTTGGCCAAATGGTCGACCCATGGATCCTCGCCCTTCAAGGCCACCATCGATTGCAGAAACTCCAGGTTACCCGAGACGAAAACGATTGGCAGCGTTGGCTGTGACACACGCAGGCGGTGATAGACCTCTAGACCGTCCACGTCCGGCAGTACGAAATCGAGACTGACGAGGTCGTAGGCGTCGCGGGTGGCGAGCTCGATGGCGGTGGTACCATTCATGGCGAGGTGGACCTGGTGACCGTACTCTTGCAACAGGGTGTACAGGACGCGGCCGAGTTGCGGTTCATCCTCCACCAGCAAGATGCGTTTGCCCTCGGCGGGTGCCAAGCGCGCGACGCGGGCGCGGCTCTGCTCGTTTAGGTCGGCGGAGATGATCGGCAGCTCGATGTGGACGGAGGTGCCGGCATCCGGAGTACTGCGCAGGGTGATGGTGCCCCCGTGGCGTTCAACACAGCGCTTGGCGTTCGCCAGGCCGTAACCGCTGCCCTTGGTTTCGGGGGTATAGGCGCCGGTGCGATCGGCGCTCCCCTTGAGGGTCACCGAGGGCATAAAGACCCGTTCGAGGTATTCCTCGGGGATACCGCAGCCGTTGTCTTCTATTTCAATCGTGACGCGATCTTCGTGCCGCCGGGTGCGCAGGTGAAGTTGCGGCCGTTCGGTTTTGCCGAGCGCGTCGATGGCATTCTGGATCAGGTTCGCCAGGGCGTTGTGCATCAGACCCGCGTCGACGAGGATCTTGTCGACGTTGGGGTCGAGGGCCAGGTCCAGCTGCACGACGCTCAACTCCCGCGACATCGACTTGATCAGCTCGTGGATACGATCGTTGAGATCGACGAGCTCGAGCTTGGGCTCCTGGTCCTTGGCGAACATCAGCAGGCTGCCGGTGAGCTCTCGACCCTTGCGGGCCGCGTCGACGATGGCTTCGAGATCCTGTCGCTGGTCGTCGTCGTCGCAATAGGACAGCAACATGCTGCCGGTGCCGAGGACCACGCCGAGGATGTTGTTGAAGTCGTGAGCCATCTTGCCGGCGACGCGACCCACAAAGGCGTGCCTCTCCTGCTCCTGCGCCCGGCGGTCGAGGGCCTCCGCCTGACGCCGCGCCGTGACATCGGTGAAGAAGGCGATGAGCACCTCGCGACCATCTATCTCGATGACCGACGCGGAGACATCGGCGAAGACCACCTCGCCGGATCGGGTGAGACAAGGTATGTCGGCGGCGAAGTATTTCTCGTTCGCCCCCGCGGCGCGAAGATCAGTGAGGATCCGCTCGTGCGCCTCAGGGGGATGCACATCGAGGACTCCCATCGAACAGAGTTCCTGCTCCGAGTAGCCGAGCAGCGAGCAGCTCGCACGATTGCAGAGCCGGATGCGCATCGAGCCCAGCTCCGCCCCGATGATGCCCTCGGTGGCCGTGTCGAAGATCGTCTCAAAACGTCCCTGGCTGGCGCGGGCCGACGCCTCGGCGGCCAGACGCTCGCTGATGTCGACGGCAAAGGCGCAATTGTACTCGCGGCCGGCAAAACGCACGTGGTTGACGGTGATCGCCACCGGAAAGAGGGTGCCGTCCTTGCGCTGATGCGATGTCTCGAAGGTGAAGGCGCCCCGCTCGCGCACCTCCTGCCAATGGGGTGCCCAAGCCTCCAAAGGGAAATCCGGCCCGATGTCGTGGACCGTCATGGTGAGCAGCTCGTCGCGGTCGTAACCGAGGCTCCTGCAGGCCTGGTCGTTGACGTAGATAAAGCGCGCGTCCTTTCCCATCCAGTAGGCCGCCGTGGAGGAGCGATTGATGGCAAACTGAGTGAAGCGCAAGGCCTGGCGTTCGCGCTCGCGCTCGGTGACGTCGCGAACCTGGCCCATGGCGTATGTCCTGCCGTCGCGGGTCAGGAGCGTCGTGGTGATCTCGACGTCGACAATGCGACCGTCATGAGTCCGATGACGGCGCTGCACGCGGACCGGGTTGTCACCGCCGCGCATCCGTCCAACTACCGCCGCCGTGCTCTCGGGCTCCTCTGACAGATCGGCGGGGCCGAGCTGGAGAAACTCCTCGCGGGAATAGCCGTAAAAATCGACCGCTACATCGTTGACGTCTACGAACTCGAGCGTCTCACCGTCGACCACAAAGATAGGATCAGGACTGGCGCCCCATAGGTCCTCATAGAATCGCCACAGCAACCCATCTCTCGTCTGAGTCGAATCCGGCTGGTCGGGCGTCTTCGGCACGGCTCCCCCTATCCCGCGGGAAGCATCTCAATATCTGGTCGCGGAGT
>JAUUZB010000663.1 GCA_030590185.1 Deltaproteobacteria bacterium | reverse complement strand
GGGGCGGCCAGCGATTGGCTGTGGGGACCGCCGATGTTGATCCTGGTCCTCGGCAGCGGCGCGTTTCTCGCCGTCCGTCTACGGGCGGTCCAGGCCCGGTTGCTCCTCCCGGCGGCGCGCGCCCTATTCGCGCCAACTCGGGGTGACGGCGACATCACACCCTTCGGCGCCCTGATGACGGCGGTCGGGGGCATCGTCGGCAACGGCAACATCGCCGGGGTCGCCACCGCCATCACCGCCGGCGGCCCCGGCGCCCTGTTCTGGATGTGGGTCTCGGGGCTGGTTGGGATGGGCACGATGTTCGCTGAGTCGGTGCTCGGCGTGAAGTACCGACAAAAAGGGGCCGACGGCGTCTTCGTCGGTGGACCCATGTATTACCTGCGCGATCGCCTCGGCTGGCCCAAGGTGGCCGCCTTTTTCGCCTTTGGCCTGTCCTTCAAGACCTTGTTCGCGACCACCGCCGTGCAGTCCAACTCGATCGCCTCGGTGGTCGAGGGGCAGCTCGGCATCGCGCCGCTCTGGACCTGCGTGGCGGTGGCGGCGGTGACCGGCATCGCCATCCTCGGTGGGGTGCGCTCCATCGCCAAGGTCTCCGCGGTGCTGTCGCCCTTGATGGGCCTGATCTATCTGACCGCGGCGGCGGCGGTGTTGATCGCGTCGTGGGATGCCATCCCCGGTGCGGTGGCCTTGGTGATAGAGCATGCCTTCACACCGATCTCGGCGGCGGGCGGCTTCCTCGGGGCTGGGGTGCGCGAGGCGTTCCGCTTTGGCGTCGCGCGGGGCGTCTATTCGAACGAAGCCGGCACCGGCTCGGTGCCCATCGCCCATGCCTCGGCACGGACCGACGACCCGATCCAGCAGGGCATGGTCGCCATGCTCGGGGTCTTGCTCGACACCGGTGTGGTCTGCACCGCCACCGGGCTGGTGCTGCTCACCACCGGCGCCTGGACCTCCGGCCTCGACTCCGCCGCCCTGACCGCCCACGCCTTCTCCCTCGAGCTCGGCGCGGTGGGCGGTCCCGCGGTGTTGATAGCCTCGGTGTTGTTCGGCCTGTCGACCCTGATCTCGTGGGAGCTCTACGGTGAGCAGTGCGCCGCTTACCTGTTCGGGCCCCGCAGCCGGCCGGTCTACCGGGTGCTCTATTGTTTTGCGATCCTCGGCGGCGCGCTGGCCGGCGCCCGCGCCATCTGGGCGTGGGGGGATTTGCTGAACGGCATGATGGCGATCCCGAACTTGATCGCGTTGGTGTTGCTCTCCGGTGAGATCGCCAAGCTGCTGGCCAAGCGGGCCGCGAGGTGATGCCGGTGAGAGTTGCGCTCCTAGCCCTTTGCCTGTCGGCCCTTTTCTCCTGCAAGGCGGATCCCATGCCCCCGAGCGCCCCCCCCCGCCTGTTAGCCGGGGCGGGGGCGGCCGAGGAAGAGGCAACCCCCGCGGCCGGCGGCCGATAATCCTGCCGATGCGTGCCCAGGGACCCGGCTCGCCCAGAGCTCTGCCTGACGTGACGCCCGAGTCGCGTGCGTCGGTGCGTGATGCCGCCGCGAGCCAGGCGGCCACCAAGGTCGAGACCGCGCCCGACCTCCTCGAACCGCTCGTGCAGCCGCCGCACTCGCATACCAGCCTGCCGATCGATCAACGACTGTCAAAGGCCTGGGAAACCCAGCTGCTCGCCCCGGTGGCCAACGCCGAGATGCCCAAGGCGATCGACGCCTTGATGGCGTATCACCTGAAGGTCGGCTTTTTCGGCGAGCGCCTCGATGGCATGGAGCGCTTCGTCGGTTTTGGCCCCGAGGGCTCGGTGGAGGTGGCGCTGGCGCCCAATCGCAAGAAGCTCGCCATCGGCACCAACGTCGACGGCCACGGTAGCTGCGGCCTGTGCAAGCCACCCTTTCCCGATGAGCGGGGATTGACCTGGGGCAACTGGCGGATCTGGCCCAACGCTTTCCCCTACGTGCCGGCCGAGAGTGAGCACATCTTACTCACCCACCAGGGTCACCTGCCCCAGAGTTACTCGCCGCAGATCCTCGCCGACATGCTCGACTTCCAGGCCTGCGCCGGGGTCGGCGATCAGCTGACCATGCATTACAACGGCACCGCCGGGAACAGTCAGTTCCACCTGCACTGGCAGGCGACCCGGGAGCTGTTGCCCCTGCAGGCCCGGATCGATGCCGGGCAATTGCCCCTGCGAGACGTGCGTCGCGATGCGGATGGCCGGGTGGCCACCTATGATCAGGGCTTCTACGCCGGCATCCTGGTCGAGGGCTCCAAGGCCTACCTGGGCCGCTGGGCGACCCGCATCATCGAGCAGTTGAACGACGACCCCACCACCCGCGGCGCCTACAACCTCCTGCTGTTGAAGCAGCGCGCCGGTCGTTTTCGTCTGGCGATCATTCCGCGCCGGGCCGACAACCTCAAGCCGGAGGTCGGCTCGATCGGCAAGGCGGGGATCGGTGCCTTCAACGCCGGGGGAATCATCGTGCTGCCGCGGGCGGAGATCCCGGCGGACTTCGGTGGCGCCATCACTCCCGCCATGCGTGCCACCATCGTGCCACCCGCGGAGCTCCCCTGGCTCGCCGAGCTGCGTGATGAGCCCGGAGCCTCTCTGCTGCAAGCGCGTTCCCACCGAACCTGAGCCGCCGGTCTCGGTCAACCACTCCCAGCTCCCAGCTCCCAGCGACCGCCTTTTTTCGCGCCAGCATTTGTGCTCGAATGTGCGTCTGCAAGGTCTCCAATGATCGAAAAGTTGGCCCACTACGAGATCACCGAAACCCTCGGCGTCGGTGCGCTCGGTCACGTCTACCTGGCCAAGGACACCAAGCTCAATCGGATCGTAGCGCTCAAGGTGTTGATGGGCAGCGCCGAGGATCCGGAGCAACGCCAGCGCTTCAACCTCGAAGCCCGCGCCCTCGCGGCGCTCAAGCATCAGAACATCGTCGATGTGCTCGACTACGCCGATCCCACCGCCGAGGACCAGTACATGGCCCTCGAGGCCCTGCACGGCAAGTCGTTGCTCGATCTGCTCAACGACTACGGGTCGGTGCAGGAGCAGACCGCGCTGTGCATTGGCCGGGAGGTGGCGGCCGGCCTCGCCCATGCCCACGGTCAGGGCATCGTGCACGGCGACATCAAACCGAACAACATCATCCTCGAAGACGGCCGGGTGGTGGTCATCGACTTCGGCGCCATGAAGGTCGTGGCGCCCCACGACTTCGTAGGCAACGCCGAGCCTGACCCGGCGCGGGCGGCCATGTTTCAGGTGGTGGGCACGCCCGGCTTTATGGCGCCGGAGCAGTTCCGGGACGGCAAGCTGGATCAACGGGTCGACATCTTCGCCCTCGGTGCGTTGCTCTACAACCTGACCACCGGCGAGCTGCCGTACTCCACCGAAGAGCGCGATCTGAGAAAGCTCCACAAGGAGGCCAAGCGCGGCCGCTATCGGGATCCGCGCGACTACCAACCGCTGCTGACGCCGGCCTTCTGCGACCTGCTGGCCGACTGCCTGGCGCCGAGCCCAGGGGACCGGCCGAAAACCGCGGCGCTGGTCTCCACCCGCATCGACGCCCTGCTCGCGGCGCACGGCGTCGAGGACGCGGCCAAGGTCCTGAGTGACTACTACGTCAACCCGAGTCTGGATCAGGCCCACGACCTGCGCACCGTCGACCTATTGACCCGCGAGCTCAAGCTGGCGCTGCTGCGCGATCTACAGATCGCCGTCAAGCACCAGGAGCCCGGGCGGATCAAGGACGCCACCAACCGCCTGCGCTACATCTACGACCTGTTCGACGCGGCGGAGCGCTACTTCCTGCTCAACGTCAAGGAGAAGCCCCGCCTGCTCAAGGGCCGGCGTCGGCGGCACCTGCGCTACTTCTTGCTCGGCACCCTGCTCGGGGTATTCGGTGGGGCGGCGTTGTACGCGGCGCTGCCAGGGGCGGGGGCATGTCTGAACACCATGGACAAGGGGCTGCTGGCTAGCGAGGGGATCGGCTGAGGCC
>JAUUZB010000115.1 GCA_030590185.1 Deltaproteobacteria bacterium | reverse complement strand
CCTCCGGCGCCGTGCTCACCTCCGGCGCTGCCGCGGGTTCCGTGGCGGCGGGCGCCGGCGTGCTCTCGGCGGCGCTCGCCGGGCTGGAGGTCACCTGTCCCCCGCCACAACCGGTGGCGGCCAAGATCAGAATCGCAGGGTATCGCATGGGTCCAGGATAGTTGAGCATCGCCGCGCTACCAAGGGCTCTGCCCCGCCATCGACGTCCATGGCGCGGCTCTTGCTCGACGCCATTCGAGCTGACGCCCGCCCCAGCCCCAGGCCAGGTTTGGTTGAAGCCCCGGCCACCGGGCTCTATACTAACCCTACGGGTTGGAGAATCGGATGACGTTGCTCGCGGTTTGTGGGGGCCTGCTGCTGGCCGTAGCCCTCATTGTTCGAGAGTACCAGCTGGGCCGCGAGCGAACGGCTCGGTTGGCGGCCCTCGAGCAGCTCCATGGCTCGCTCGAGGCGGCCGGCCGACAGTTGCGCCGGGCCCGCGAGGATATCTACGTCCTGAGGACCGTGCTCCAGGAGCGCGGCGTGATCTCCGAGGAGGAGCTCGCCCGCGGCCGCGCACGTTTGATCGAGGCGCCCCGCCGCCGGGCCGAGGAGCGCAGCGAGATGCTGCGCGAGCTCCAGGTCCCGTCCACCAAAGTCATCCTCGACGAGGGTGAGAGCATCCACTGACCTCTGCCGTTCACCCCCTGACCACCTAAATCGATGCGAAACCTGGCGCGGGTAGCGTTTTTTCTCTCCGGCGTCGCCGGCCTGACCTTCGAGATTGTCTGGATGCGCTATCTCGGCCTCGCCATGGGTGCCACCACCCTGGCGGTGGCCACCGTGACCGCGACCTACATGGGCGGCTTGGCCCTCGGCAGTTACCTCGGCGGCCGGATCGCCGATCGCCTGCCCCGGCCGCTGGTGGTCTATGGCGTCTTGGAAATTGCCATAGGCTTGGTCGGCATTGGCGTGCCCCTGCTCTGCCTCGAAGTCTCGGTGGTCGACGCGATCCTACCGGTCGACTCCACCGTCGGCCGCGCCCTGGTTCGCTTCGCGGTGGCCTCTGCGATTCGGGTGGTGCCGACCACCGCCATGGGCATGACCCTGCCGATCCTGGCCCGGACGGTGACCACCTCGATGCACGAGGTCGGCCGCGAGGTGGGCTTGCTCTACGCCCTCAACATCGGGGGGGCGATGCTCGGCGCGGCGCTCGCCGGCTTTTGGTGGATCCCGACCCTCGGGCGCAGCGGTACCAACGGCATCGCGGTCGGGCTCGATGTGGCCCTCGGCATCGGCGCGGTGGTCGGCGGCTTGCTGCTACCGCGGCTGGCGTGCGCGCCGGACAGCGAGGATACGCCGCCGCTGTTGCGGCCCGGGGCCGGTTGGTTGGTCGCCCTGCTCGGGGTGACCGGCGCCACCGCCATGGCGTTGCAGGTGCTGTGGATCCGCGCCGTTGGCACTGCCCTCGGCCCATCCTCATACGCCTTCTCCGCCATCGTCTGCGCCTACCTCGCTGGCCTCGCCATCGGTGGCGCCCTCGCGGCGCGGCTCGCGGACCAGACCTATCGCTGGCGCTTCACCCTCGGGGTGGTGCTGTTGGCGACCGGCTTTGCCTGCTTTGTCGGCATAGCCTTGGTGGACGACTTACCGTTGATGCTCCACGGGGTGGTCATGGACTCCACCCTCACCGTGGGCGGCTTGATGCGCACCAACTTCGTGCTCGCGGCGTTGTCGATCCTGCCGGCCACCGTCGGCATGGGCGCGATCTTTCCGCTCACCCTCGCGGCGGTGGTCGGCAGCGACGCGCGCCTCGGCGCCGCGGTCGGTCGCGCCTACGCGGTCAACACGGTCGGCGCGGTGGTGGGTTCCGTTGCCGGCGTCTTCCTGTTGTTGCCAGCCTTCGGGGTGGAGTGGGGGATGCGAATCGCGGCCCTCAGCTATCTAATGTTGGCCGGTCTGCTCGCCCTGCGCGCCGAGTTGAGCGTCCCCCAGCGGTCGCGGCGCTTGCTGCTCTCCGGGGTGGTGCTGGCCGCGGTCCTGTCCCTGGGCTGGCCCTCCTGGGACATCGGCCAGTGGACCCTGGGGATCTACCGGCTGTCCATGGCCCGGGCGTTCTACACCCACGGCACCCCAAAACCGGCCAAGGTGATCTTCCATCGCGACGGGCTCGCCGCGACCATCACGGTCGAGGAGGGCGCCGGCGCGGTCTGGATCAAGATCGACGGCAAGATCGACGGTTCCTCCTCCGGCGACATGCCGACCCAGGTGCTCAGCGGACTGGTTCCCAAGATGCTCAAGCCGGAGGCGAAGCGGGTGGCGATCGTCGGTTGCGGCAGCTGCGTGACGGTCGGCTCCGTGTTGCTGACCGACGTCGAGGCGGTGACCTTGATCGAGCTCGAGCAGGCGGTGATCGAGGCGGCCCCGCTGTTCGCCGCGGTCAATCACGATCCCTTCGCAGATCCCCGCCTGCGGGTGGTGGAGGACGATGGCCGTAACTTCATGCGCCGCGGCACGCGCCACGCCTCGGCCGAGCAGTTCGACGTGATCATCTCGGAGCCCTCCAACCCGTGGATGACCGGTTCCTCGAGCCTGTTTACGGTCGAGTACTTCACCATCGCCGAGCAGCGCCTCGCCCCGGGCGGGCTGTTTGTCCAATGGCTGCAGATCTACGAGCTGGCGCCGGAGCGGATCGCCAGCCTGATGAAAACCTTCAACTCCGCCTTCCCCTATGTGCTGGTGATGAGCTCCCATCGCGACTCTAATGACCTCCTCATGTTCGGCAGCGACGAGCCGATCACCTTCACCTGGGAGCAGATGCAACGCATCTTCGACGCCCACCCGGAGGAGCTCGACCGCGCCGACGTCAACTCCCCCGCGGAGCTGTTGGCGCTGTTCCTGTTCAGCGAGGTCGAGATCGCCGCGGTCGAAGCGCCGCTCAACACCGATGACAACGGCTTGATCGAATTCGGTGCGCCCCGCGACCTGCTGACCTACGCCGAGAACGACCCGGAGGTCATGATCATCGGATCCCTCAAGGGCCGGCGCCACGAGCTGATCGATCGCCTGACCCGGGAGCCAGAGGCGACGCGGCCGGACCGGCTCGCTGATCTGGCCGAGGGCTTCTTGCGCCAGGGGATGCTGCCGGACGTCTCCGGGACCTGCGAGCAGATTCTAGCCCGCTACCCGGATCATCCGGCGGCGGCCCGGGCCCTCGAGATTGCCAAGACCGGCCTGCTGCTCGCCGACGAAGATCACGTGATCGTGGTCGATGGCGTAGCCTTTGCGAGCGATCGGCACTACGCCCTCGTCGCCCGTACCCTCGCCCACCGGGATCTGGATCTCGCCCTCCACCGGATGGAGGCGATCGAAGGGTTGGCCCAACGTTCCCCGGCCCACAACCTGCTCCACGGTTATCTCCTCTACGCCGATGGCGAGCTCGGCCGGGCCCGGGCGGCGATCGAGCGCGCCGAGGCTGGGGTTGGGGAAGGGGACGGCTTTGGTGAGGCGATCCCCTATTACCTGGCCAAGGTCGCCTACGACGACGGGGAGTACACCCGGGCGGTGGTCAAGATGCGGGAATACCAGGCCTTTTCAAAACGCTTGTCTGTCGAGGTCGAGCGAGACTAAGGTTACGGATTATGGAATTCACGGTTGCCAGCCGCACCGACGTCGGCCGGGTGCGAACGAATAACGAGGATAATTTCCTCGTCGATGAGGGCCTAGGTCTGTTCATTGTCGCCGACGGCATGGGCGGGCACAGCGCGGGCGAGGTCGCGAGCGAGACCGCCTGTTCGGTCCTCAAAAAAGAAGTCGCCGGCATGGACAAGCTGCGCGGCAAGTACGAGCAGAGCGGCAAGAGCGGTGACGCCAAGGCGCTCGCCAAGGCGGTGGGTGCCGCCATGACCACCGCCTGCAAGACCATCTACAAGATGGCCGCCAAGAATCCCGAGCAGGCTGGCATGGGTTGCACCTGCACCATGATGATGATGATCGGGCACAACAAGGCGGTCCTCGGCCACGTCGGGGACTCGCGGCTCTACGTGCTGCGCAACGGCACCGTCCATCAACTCTCCGAGGACCACACCTACGTCAACGAGCTCCTCAAGCGCGGGGCGATCACCAAGGCGCAAGCCAAGAACCACCCGCAGGGCAACGTCTTGTCCCGGGCCATGGGACCGCACCCGTCGGTCGCCATGGACACGATGGTCTTCGACATCGACGACGGCGACACCATCCTGATCTGCTCCGACGGGCTCTACAACTACCACCCAGACTCGGCGGAGATGATCCCGGAGCTCGGCGACTCGGATCTGCACACCGGCCTCAACGCCTTGATCGATCGGGCCTTGGAGCGGGGCGGGCACGACAACACCACCGGCGTTTTGGTGCGCTTTGGTGCGCCGAACCAGGACGCGGCGCTGGCCGCCGAGCGCCGGATCGCGATGCTCAAGCGCATCCCGATCTTCTCGCACCTGAGCTACAACGAGCTGGTCAAGGTGGTCGGCCTGACCCTGATGCGGCACTTCGAGGCAGGGGCCGACATCATCGTCGAGGGCGAAAAGGGCGACGAGCTGTTCGTCATCCTCTCCGGGGAGGTTGACGTGCTCAAGGGCGGGGAGGTTATCGCGACTCTCGAGGCTGGCGCCAACCTCGGTGAGATGGCCATGATCGACAACGCCCCGCGCTCGGCCTCGGTTCGCGCCAAGGCCGCCACCGCCCTGTTGGTGATGCGGCGGGACGAGTTCTTTGGCCTGATCCGCAGCGAGCCGGTGATCGCCACCAAGCTGCTGTGGAGCTTCGTGCAGGTCATGTCGACCCGGCTGCGGGAGACCAATGAGGCCTTGCAGGGAGCCCGGGCGGAGCTGGCGGATGCCGGGGACGAGTTCGAGGTATTTCTCGACGAGGATGAAGATTGAGAAGGGCAGAGATCTGAGGCCAGAGATCTGGAGGGTAGAGATCCGAGGATGTGAACCATGGCCGGTCCGGTCAAGCTCGACGACGACGACGAAACTCGGGTAAGCCGAGAGAAGAGCGGCATCGAGGCGCCCAAGGAGGCGTCCCTGGTGCAGATCTACGGCCCCAATCTCGGTGAACGCTATATCCTCGACAAGGCGGAGCTGAGCGTCGGTCGCGACGAGAACTGCGACATCGTGCTCGACAACGAGAACGTGTCGCGCTTCCACGCCCGTTTCAAGTGCATCGGCCCCCAGACCCATTTCGAAGATCTGGGCAGCACCAACGGCTCCCTGGTTAACGATCGCGAGGTGACCAGCACGGTCCTCTCCTCTGGGGATCTGGTCAAGATCGGCTCGGTGATGCTCAAGTACCTTGGCGGCGGCAGCGCCGAGGCGCTCTACCACGAGGAGATCTATCGCCTCACCATCCACGACGGCCTCACCGGGGTTCCGAACCGACGCAACTTCGAGGACTTCCTCGACCGCGAGTATGCGCGGGCGGTGCGCTACCAACGGCCCCTGTCGCTGATGCTCCTCGACCTCGACCACTTCAAGCACACCAACGATGAGTTTGGGCACCTGGCCGGCGACTACGTCCTGCGACGCTTGGCCGCGGTGCTCAAGGAGACGATCCGGCGCGAGGAACTGTTGGCGCGCTACGGCGGCGAGGAGTTCGTGGTGGTGATGCCGGAGACCGAGATCGGCAAGGCGGAGCAGTTTGCCGAGCGGATCCGGGGGATGATCGAAAAAACCGAGTTCGAGTTCGACGGCCGGTCGGTCCCGGTCACCATGTCGGTTGGGGTCGCCTGTCTGAGCTCCGGGATGCACCGCGACCGCCTGGTGCAGGCGGCGGACGAGGCGCTCTACCGGGCCAAGGCCGAAGGGCGCAATCGAGTATGTCGGGCCGACCTCGAGTAGGATCCGGCGGCCGGGGCTAGGGGCCCCGGCGGGTCACTGGGCCAGGTAGAAGACGCCGCGCAGATCCTCGGTGCGCGCGGCCACCGCGCCACCATTGTCGATGGCCGCGACCCGGAACTGGTAGTACATGCCAGCCTCGAGGGCGGGGCCGGCGTAGGCCATGGTCGCGTTCACCTCGCCGGTGACCTTCGGCACGGCCAAGTCCTCCCAGACGAGCTCACCCATGGCGTTGAGCACCACGAGCTCGTAGTGGTCCTCGTTGGCGCCGTCTACCCAGGTGAAGGTGGGCGGGTCGGTCACGGCCTCTGGCCCGTCGACGCCCGGGCCGACAATCGCCAGATCGCCGGTGAGCTTGAAGCCAGAGGCGAGGGTGATGGTGCGGTCGGTGAGGGCATCCGGAACCGTCACCTCGACGATCGCGGTGTTGCCGCCGTCGCTCTCATCGCGGACCAGGCCGTCGTTTTCGAACCCGGCGAGGACCACGTACTCGCCGTCCGGAACGCCGGTCAGGGTGAAGGCGCCGGAGACGTCTGGCTCGCCGAAGCGAGGCGCGCGCAGCCCCGGGGGTACCTCGCCGCGGACGTAGACCGGGTCAAAGGTCGACTTGAGCAACAACACGACGCTGGTCAGGCCGGAGGCCTCGCCCGGGCTGTTGACGATGACGTTGCCGGAGAGCTCAGCCGTTGGGTCGGCCGAGGTGCCGAGCACCACGCCGGTCAGATCATCACCGGCGACCGTGACCTCCTCCGGGGTGAGCTGCAGATCCGCGCGGAAGCCACGCAGGGTGTAATCGCCGTCCGGGACGTTGAAGATGGTGAAGTCGCCGGCCAGATCGGTCAGGGCGCTCACCCCGCTACCTTCGATCACTGCGCCGCTGGCGCCGTCGACCTGCTCGGCGACGACCAACACACCACCGGAGGCATCGCCGGCGTTCACCTCACCGGTGATCCGGGCGAGGCCGGTGGTGGCGAGCGGGATCAGCGTGATGTCGGTGAGAGCCGTGTCGATCACCCAACCCCGGTCCTCCTCCACCGCGTCGACCGCCTCGATCGGCAAGGCCTGGCGGATCCCGGCCGGGAATGTCTGGAAGTCCGCGGCACCGGCCCGCAGGGTGAACTTGGCGCCGGTGGGCACGCCGCTGGCGTCACGGACGACCGGGATGCCGAGCTCATAGTCCCCGGCGGCGTCGGTGATCGCCACGTCGGTGACCGGCATCTTGAGCTCGTCCATGGCGATGACGTGGGCGCCCGCCACGGCGCTGCCATTCTCGGTGCTGCTGACGGTGCCGACCAGGAGGACCGGCGGGTAGCAGGCGTGATCACCGGCGGCGAGCTCGGCGCAGATCAGATCATCCGGGCAGTCGCTGTCGGCTGGCTCGCAGGGGTCGCCTTCCATCAGGGAGCAGGTGCCGGTGGCGCCGTCGCCGATGCAGGTGCGGCCCTGCTCACATTCCTCTTCGGAGGCGGCTGGATCGCACATGGCCCCGGCGGTCTTGCGGCAGGTCTCGTCGACGTCGCAGACCAACCCGGTCTCACAGCTCTCGGCGTCGGTGGGGTCGCAGGATCCCCCCACGCTGGATGGTCCGCCGCAGGCGGTGGTCAGCAGGAGGATCGACGAAAGGGCAAGAGCGCGGATAAACATGGGCATCTCCTCGTGGTGTGCTTAGCCGAGCTGGGTCATTGGTAACCACCGCGCCGCCGTGGGTCGATCTGGAGTGGGACCCGGGGATCCGCTATATCGCCACGGTTCTTTAGGGAAACGCGATTCGCGCAATTTAGGAGTGGTAGATGAAATCGGCCCTCGGATGGGTGATCCTCCTCGTGGTCTTGGCTGGCGGCGCCGGCCTGGGTCTCTACAGCTTCCACCAAACCTCGCGTGAACACGCCTACCAGCTCGAGCTAGCGAGCCTGAAGCGCGAGTTCATGATGCGCACCACCGCCCTCTACCTGCTCGACCCGGATCGCTATCGCCAGGAGATCGGTGCGCACCTCAACCGCTATTTCGTCAACCTCCAGAAGCTCGCCAAGGAGTACCCGGACTCCTACGACATCGAGCGGGAGCGCAAGGCCAACATCGCCAAGCTCGACCGCGGTGAGATGACCGAGTCCCAAAAGCTGCAGCGGGACGAACGCATCGACATCACCATCGATCTGTTCGAGCGCATGATGCAGGGGCAGTACCGGCCGCTCTACACCGTAGCGGACCAGAACTTTCGCTTCGACGTGTACGACATCTCGCCCGGCCGGGTGGGCGGGGAATACAAGGTCAAGTTCTCCCACGTTCATTGGGGCCCGTACTCGGAGATGCATCGGCCCGGCATCGGCGCGGTGAGCTACAAGAGCATCATCGGCAACATCAAGGCGGTCCAAGAGGAAGGCGGG
>JAUUZB010000790.1 GCA_030590185.1 Deltaproteobacteria bacterium | reverse complement strand
GGCCTATGCCCACGCGCACTATCTCTGGTACGCCTTCGCCGTCGTTGGGGCGATATCCTTCGTCGCCCTGATGATCTACATCGTCATCACCCGGCGTCTCGACGCGGCCGCGGCAGCCGCGGCGCCGCCCCCTGAAGAGGGCGCCGGCGCGTGATCTGGACCGGGCGGTGGGCAACCTGTGGATGGAGTCAGGCCAGCACGTGGATGCCCTGGGGATGGGTCGTTGTGGATAACGCACGGGATAGGATGGGGGCGGGCTCGGGATAGCTTCGGGAGAGGGTGTGGAGAAGCTGGCTGGACCTGTGGATGGGTGCCCGGCCGGTGACGCCAGAGGGCTCGGTGTGCAAGGTGGTACGCACACCGACACCCCTGTCGCGGTTGTGATCTCGGTCCCATCGGCGCAACACCTCCAGGCCGCACATCCGTGCTCGCCTGTCAACCTCCGGGACCGGGTGATGGCGTCGCACTGATCCGGAATCAATGAACAATCCACGGCAACGATAGACAGCCTCGTGCCGAGGCAGCGCTGCCGATCGAGCCTAACTCCAACCCGAGTTTGGCACGCGCGATGCACAACCTCTTTGCGGCTCCACACCCAACCCGGAGGCGAGCCATGGGTCCCACCCGCAATACAATAATGACGTTCAGTGGCATCGCTCTGGCCGCCCTTTTCACCCTGACGCCCGAGCCCACTGCGGCGATCGAAGCCTCCCCCGCGGCAGAGGTCTATCCAATTTCAACGCCCGCCGTACCGTCTCCGAGCTACGCGGTTACGCTCTCGCCCTACGACGCGACGGTGAGAAAGTACGCGCGCCAGTACGACCTCGATTGGCGGCTGTTGACCGCGCAAATGTCGGCCGAGTCGGGTTTTGAGCCCCACGCCCAGAGTCCCGCTGGCGCCGTGGGCCTGATGCAGCTCATGCCGCCGACCGCGGCGGACATGGGCTTTGCGAGCTTCCATCGGCCGGAGGAGAACATCCACGCCGGCGTCAAGTACGTTCGCTGGTTGCACGCCCGGTTCGCGACGGTGCCGGAAGCCGAGCGCATCAACTTCGTCATCGCCGCCTACAACGCCGGCCCGGGCCACGTCCGGGATGCCCAGCGCCTCGCCGCCTGGCTGGGCTGGGATCCGAACCACTGGTCCGGCAGCGTCGAGAAGGCGATCCTCCTGCTCGAGCGGCCCGAGAATTACGCCTACGCGCGGTACGGCTACTGCCGGGGCTCTGAGACCGTGACCTACGTCAAGCGGGTGCGGGCCACCTACGCCGCCTATGTGGGGATTACGGATTGGGCCGCCGCCCTGTTCGCCGGCCAGGAACGCGAGCTCGAAACGGTCCCGTCCGGGCCCAGCCTCTCCTGATCTCCCCACCTCGAATATGGTATATCGTAGTGCCTGACACTACTATATACCACTTCGAAAATGGCATATAGTAGTGCCTGACACTACTATATATGACACTACTATATTGCCGTGCCGAAGCTGTAGTACGGGATTACGTTTTCGAAGGAGATTTGGCCGCGGTTGAAGACTGGGACGGCGATGCCGCCGCGGATGGTGAGGGGGACGCGCCAGGCGATACTGATGTCGAGGCGTAGCTCGGCGCCGGCGCCGAGGCGGCCGCCTTTGATTCGGCGCCAGGCTTTTTCGAACATCTCGCCGGCGTCGCGTTCTTCGCCGTTGCCAAAGGTGTTGCCGCCCTCGGCGAAGATGGCGCCGTGCAGGCGCTCGACGTAGATCGGCACGGTCCACAGGCCCCGTTCGATGTGCCAGATGGGGAAGCGGTACTCGGCGTAGGCGGCGACCAGGGCTGCACCGGAGGCGGCCGCGTCGAGGGCGAAGCCGCGCAGGGGATAGGTTTGGGTCGCGGTGGAGGTGAAGAAGGAGACGCCGGTCCAGCCACCGAGCACGAAGCGCTCGTCGAAGTCTGGTCCGAGGGCGACCGCCGAGACCAGGCGAAGGGCGAGCACGTGGTTGTTGGCCCAGGAGGCGTCGATGTAGGCGCGGGCGTCCAGGGTCAGCATCAGCTCGTCGAAGTCGCCGCCGAGGCCGGTGGAGTACCAACGGCCGGCCACGGCGATCGAGCCACCATCCTCGTCCCCCACCGAGTAGTTGTATTCACGGGTGTGCCGATAGGTGTAGCCGAACTCGAGCCGGCCAGAGGAGGACCGCTCGTCGAGGTCCCAAAGCTCCGCCAGCTTCGGGTCGCGGGTCTCGTGGTTGAAGACGTACTTCGCCTGGGCCAGGTGCCGCAGCTTGATGGGCCAGGAGACGGTGGCGGCGGCGGTTTGGGTGCGCTGCCGCAGGTAGCCGAAGTCGGTGGTCGCGAAGGCGTCGGCGTTGTCGGCGTAACCGACGCTGATGGTCGGGTACCAGACATCATTAATATAGAGGACGCCCCAGTTGAGGCTCTCGCTGTACAGGGTGGTGCCACCGTAGATGCCGAGGTAGTGCTCGCCTAGGGCATCGCTCAGGAAGGTCAGCACGGTGAAGCCCGGGTCGCTGCCGACCATGGTGAAGGCCGGCGACAGGTTCCAGTTGAGCTCGAAGGGGATCATCCCGATCGGCTCGTAGGGCTCCTGGCGCTCGGAGGCGCGCAGCTCGAGGGGGGGCTCCGCCGACCGGGGTCGCGCCTCGCCCCAACCGGCGGTGTTCCAGCCGCTGTCATCCGGCGCTGGGGCGGCGTCGGCGACGCCATAGCCGCTGGTGGGATCGTAGATCATGGGCTGCCAGGTGCTGGGATCAAAGTCGGTGACGTGGATGTCGAAGCCGATGCCGCTGGCGTTGCGGAACAACATCTTCTCGCCGTCCGGGGAGACGTCGGCCTGAAATGCGCCGCCCACCACGTTCGTGACCCGATAGTATTGCCGGCTCGCCCAGGCGTAGGCGTAGATGTTGGAGATGCCGCTGGCGTCCGATTCGTAGAGCAGGTAGCGGCCGTCGGGGCTCCAGGCCGGGTTGCCGTCGAGGGCCTGATCAAAGGTGACCCGGCGCAGGAGCGCGCCGTTGTTAGCGTCGACCACCACGATGTCGCGCTTGCCCCCCTCGAACCAGGTGGAGATCGCGACCCGTTGGCCGTCCGGGGAGAAGCGCGGGCTGGCGTTCTGGCGGTCGCCCCGCGGCGGGACCAGGGGGCGCACGCGGATCCGGTCGCGGTCTTCGGCCAGGAAAGTGCCGATCATCACCCAGCTCTGGTGCAGCCGGTTTTGCACGAAGACGATCCGCTCGCCGTCCGGCGAGACGTCCGGGTCGCGGGCCCGCAGGCTCTTGCCCGGCTGGTCCTCCCGCTCGAGCAGCGAGGTCTCGCCGCTGGCGATGTTGTAGCGGTAGAGGTCGTTGTACTCGTTGAAGCGCTCGTTGATCGCCGATTGCGAGTAGTAGAGGCTGGCGCCGTCCGGGCTGAAGGCGAAACGCGGACTGTAGGTCTCGAGCACCAGGGGGCGATCCTCTTTGCCGTCGGGGTTGACCCGCCGCACGGTGGAGCCGTCGTAGGGGCTCGAGCGCGAATAGATGATGAAGCTACCGTCGGGGCTGTAGCGGGTGCCGGTGACG
>JAUUZB010000699.1 GCA_030590185.1 Deltaproteobacteria bacterium | reverse complement strand
GCTACCGCGACTTCGGGGCCTTCAATCCAGAGGTGGATCCGGACGCCGCGGCTCCGGATCCAGACGACCCGAACCCAGACCCGGAGGTGGGTCTGGACGACCGGGACGGCGTGCGTTATTCCGCAGGAGCCCTGGTCGATTGGAGCCCGGGTGATTTTGCCGCCGGCGCGCGCCTATCCTTTGAAGGGGCCGAGACCGACGGTTCGCAACAAACCGAGAGGGGCTTGCAGGCGGGGCTCTACCTCCGCTGGCGTTCGCTGCCGTGGCAATTGAGCCTCGGCGTCAACTACGCCCTGCGCTATTTCCCAGACGGTGGAGTGGCGGACTCCGGGGCCACCGAAAGTCGAGTGGACAACCGGATAACCGCGACGCTAAACTCATCAGTAGCGTTTCATGAGCACCTCGGCGCCTACGGCTCGGTGGTGTGGATCAACAACTTCTCGAGCCACGCCTTTGATTATGATCGCGTCTTGGTGCAGATCGGGGTGATGACCGAATGGTAGGACGAGCTCTTCTCCTCAGCCTGGTGGTCGCGGTCCCAACCGTGGCAGGCGCCGCCACCCACGTCGGTAGGATCGTCGCCGCGAGCGGCGAGGTGTTCGTCAAGCGGGGTGAGCAGCCCCGGGCAGAGGTGGCCCGGGGTGCGTACCTCGAAGAGGGGGACGTGATCGAGACCGGCGCCAACGGCAGCGTCCGCCTCTTGATGTCCGACAAGAGCGTTCTCGCCCTGGCGGCCAACAGCGGCATGGCCATCAGTGCCTACGCTGTTAATCCGAAGACCAAGAAGCGCAAGGCGAGCCTGACCATAATGATGGGCCGGCTATGGGCCTTTGTCAGTCACACGGATAACCCAAAGGCGAGCTATGAAGTCCGGACCCAAACCGCGGTCGCCGGCGTGCGTGGTACCGAGTTGGTTTTCGACGTGGACGCGAGCGGGAACTCCGCGTTGACGGTGATCGAGGGTGCGGTCTGGCTGGTTTCGGAGGCGAGCGAGGAGACCATAGGCGGTCACGAGAGCGGTAGCATTGCGCCGCAGGGGACCATCGCCCTCGGCTCGGCGAGTGAGGAGGCGATCGCCGAGATCAAGGAGACGGTCAGGCCGGAGCAAACCCTGGAGGCCAAGAACGTGGCCGAGCGGATGAAGAAGACCCGCAGGTCAGCCGGCTCGTCGGATGAGGACGACAGCGAGCAGGCCGAGTTCCGTTCTGGGAACGCGTTGTTCGAGGATGTGGACCCGGCGCAGGCGCTGGGCAACGGAGACGGCGGCGGGACCGGAAGTGACGGCGAGGCGGCAGCCTTCGATACCTCTTTCGACTCGCCCGGCCTGATCGATTTCGACCCCACCACCATGGCGCGGGTTCGGCTCAGCGTGGAGGTGCGGCAATGAGGCGCGGGACTGTCATCTCGGCCGCGGCGGCCGTCCTGCTCCTGTCTGCGGCCTGCGGCACGGGCGACGGGGCGCGGGTTGGCATCGATCTGTCAGCCCTGTGGCAACAGGCCGCGCAAACGGACCAGATCGATTTCATCTGGGTTCGGGTGTTCGATGATCTGGATTTCCTCGAGTGGGAGGATTCCCTCGCTAGCACCGCTGACTACGTGGACCTGATCGTCAGTGCCGGTTTGAGCCGTCGCTTCGAGGTCGAGGCGGTCTACTACGATCCCGCCCTGGTCGAGACGCCGACCTACTGGGGTGAGAGCGTGATCGACCTGCAACCCGACGATTACATCGACCTGGTGGTCCCGGTGTTCCCGGCCGGTCGACTCACCGGCACCGTGACCGTGGGCGATGCGACCCTGATCCCACACGGCACGGCCGTCATCGCCACCGCCCGCGCGCCCCGACTCGACGCCCCCACCGACAGGGAGCTGTTCATCGAGGATGGGATGTTCACCGGGACGTTGCCCGATGGCATCTATGACCTCAGCCTCGACTACAGCCTGGATAGCGCCCCGTACGGCCGGACCGACGGCGGCTCGGCCGAGACCTTGGTGCAGGGGGAAATCGTGACGGCGGCCTCGATCACGGTCGGGGTGTTGTAGCGCGGCGCTCGGGGGGTTGACGTACAGGAGACCCCATGTCCGCGCGGATTCCGTTTGTTCTGTTGGTGTGCGCCAGCTCTGCCTGCCACACGCCGCCCCCCCGTCTCCCCCTCACTACGTGGGACGCAACCGCCGAGGCGACGCATCCACTGGTGGGCAAAATCTATGATGCCCGCGCCGGTGCGTTGGTCGACGTGGCGGAGCTACGCGAGCGCGTCCGCACTAGTCGATTCATCCTAGTCGGTGAGAAACACGACAATCCGGATCATCACCGCGTTCAGGCGGCGGTCATCGCCGCGCTGATCGGCAGTGGCAGCCGGCCGGCGCTGGTGGCGGAGATGATCAACACCGATCAACAGGCGGTGGTGGACCGGGTGCTCGCGGCCGGCGGCGCGGACGCCGATGATCTGGCCGCCGGGTTGGCTTGGGACGCTAGTGGTTGGCCGGCGTTCGAGATGTACAGCCCCGTATTTGACGTCGCCATCGGCGCCGGGCTGCCGGTTTTCGGTGGCAACCTCTCCCACCCAGAGGCCAAGGCGTTGTCCCGTGCTGAAGAGGTGACCTTGCCGCCGGCCCAACGGGATCTACTCGCCGAGCCACTTGCCGAGCCGGTACGCGCCCGCCTCGATGAGATGTTGGCCGCGGGACACTGCAACCACGCGCCGCCCGCCATGCTCGTCGCCATGGCCCGCGTCCAACGGGCCCGCGATGCGAGGTTTGCGGCGACCCTGGCCGAGCAGGGCGCCGAGCGCGGCGGCGTGTTGATCGCCGGGCTCGAGCACGTCCGCCGTGACTACGGTGTACCATGGTATCTGGAACGCCTGCTGCCCGGCGCCGTGACCACGGTGGTGGCAGCGGTGGAGGTCGCACCGGGGGAGGTGGAGCCGAGCGTTTACCTGAGGGATGCCGGTGAGCCGATCTTCGACCTGATCTATTTCACGCCGCGGGTCGATACGGAGGATCCCTGCGAGCGGTTCCGGGAGAAGCTGGAGAAGATGCAGGCTAAAACCGCCGAGCCCCAGGCAGAGGGGAGCTAGCTGACCGAGCCGTGAGGGCCGCGGGACGGGTAGCGCGCCTTTGTCAAGGGGCCGCGGCCTCGATCGGCCCGGTCGGGAACAAAGCCCTGGCGCGCTATTCAATCCCGCGCGATCTGGTACCCTCGGGATAGTGGGCACGGAAGGTAGTGAGAGGAAGGCGGGGCAATGGGCACGGCAGACGAGCTCCGGGCGAAGCTCAACATCGAAATGGGGGAGCGGCGCGCGACGATCGGCCGCTTGAACCGCGAGCTGGCGGAGGCGGATGGGCTCTTGGCCGAGGCCCGCGTCCGCGGCGAGCAACCCAACAGCGAGCTGATCGAGCTCGCGGCGGCGACCGAGCGCAAACGACTCGAGCGCTTCGCGTCGGTTCTCGAGGTGGAGGCGCGACGTCGCCTCAAACTGCGGGCGGAGCTGCCGCCCGGGGTCGGTCCTAGCCTGATCGAAGGGCCGCGCGACTACGACGTCAAGCGCTCGGCGGTCCGTGCCCCCTATGTGATGCCGGTTCAGTTCGGCGGCTTGCGCGAGATTTACTCGGGACTCGCGATCAACGTCTCCCTCGGCGGCATGATGGTCGCCACCTGCGACCCGCCGCCCTTGAACCATCGTTTCGTGGTGGAGTTTGACCTCGACTTTCGAGAGTTCCCGGTGCGGGCCCCGGTCGAATCCATGTGGCTCCGGCCGGAGAGCGAACCGGATCGTGCGGGCAACGTGCTCTACGCCATGGGGGTGCGGTTCGCGGGCCTCACCTCTTGGGACAACGACCGCGTTGCCGCGT
>JAUUZB010000169.1 GCA_030590185.1 Deltaproteobacteria bacterium | reverse complement strand
CGTCGAGCTCGAGGACATCGTCATCCGTGATACGGCGCTGCGGCCGAGCGGCGTCGATGGCAAGGGGCTGTCCTTCGTGGCAGGCGGCGCCGGCACCCTGAGTCGCGGCCTGATCGAGCGCAATCACGAGGCGGGGATCTGGGTCACGGACGAGGGCAGCGAGCTGACCGCCTCCGACCTCACCGTGGCGGACACCCTGCCCCTCGCGAGCGGCATTCTGGGAATGGGCATGCGCGTCGATTACGGCGGCCGGGCCGTGGTGCTACGGGCCATCTTCGAGCGCAATGAACACTCCGGTCTCCTCGTCGACGAAGGGGGTGTCGCGGTAATGGAAGACGTGATCGTCCGCGACTCCGTCGGGCGGGACGCGCCGGACAATGAGGTCGGACACGGCGTGCAGGTCGCTTCCGGCGCCGTGGTGTTGGTCCGGCGTGCCATCGTCGAGCGCAACCTGATCGTCGGCGTGGCGGCGTTCGACCCGACGACTCAGTTGGTGCTCGAAGACGTGATCATCCGCGACACACGAGGCCGCGCCGAGGATGATTTCCTCGGCATCGGGTTCTTTGCCCAACAGGGGGCCACGGCCATCCTGACCCGCGTGGTGGTGGAGAACAACCACCTCATCGGCATCCACTTCCAGGATCCGGGCACGACCGCCAGGCTCGAGGATGTTCAGGTTCGCGACACCCAGAGCACCGAGCAGTATGGAACCTACGGCCAGGGGCTGCAGGCCATCGATGGACCTGAGGTGACGATCAGCAACAGCCGATTCGTCGGGAATCGCCAGGCCGGCATCGTCGGCTCCGGCGCCGAGACCCAGCTCTCGCTGAGCCGCGTGGTCATCGCCGATACCCTGCCGATCGCCTGCAACGAGCCCGGCCACCCAAACCATTGCCCGAACATCGATACCGGCACGGGCCTGGTGGTGTCCGATGGTTGTGACGCCGTCGCCAGCGATCTCAGGGTCACCCGATCCGGTTTTGTGGGCGTCCAGCTCGTCTCCGAGAGCTCGCTGAGCGGAGCGGCGATCGAGATCAGTCACAACCTCATTGGCGTCAACATCCAACAGGCACCCGCGGATTTTGACTTCTTCACCGCCATCGACGGGTTGGTGATGGAGGGCAACGGGATCAACTTCGATTCGACGGAGCTGCCGGTCCCGAATCCCGCGGGGGTCGATTAGCCCGTGCTGGCTACCCTTGGGATCGAGCACGATGATGATCGGCGCGAGTCGAGCTCCGCAACCCGGGCAGTCATCGAGGTTGTGCCCGCTCAGTCTCTCCATGGCCTCTGCCCAGGACATCGGTCTGACTTCTGAAGGGGAGGAGGTCTCGACGGTGGGTTTGGCGGAGCACTCGGCGGGTCGGTCGATGTTGTCGGGGAAGGGGCAAGAGCGAGAGTCCGGCCTGCTCACCGAGGAGACCCACGCCACGGATCGAAACCTTTCACGTTGGCGTGCAGATACAAAGCGTGCGATCTACTTCCTTCGAGGACGCGACCAAAGGGATTGCCACCGTGGCCGATCAAGATAGCGGGATAGGGCCCCAGCGGTAGCGGCGATGAGCTACACGCCACCACCTGAGCTCCTCGCTCGCCTGGGCGAGGCGAACGTCGAAGAGGCGCTGCGGGCGTTCTACGTCACCCAGGCCGACAGCACCCTGCGGCGGGAGGAACTCAAGAAGATCCCGGAGCTCGCGGGGATCCTGCCGGTACTCGCGCGCACGCGCCAAGACCCCCTCTTGGTGGATGCGGCGGCGGGGCGAGCCCCGGTCGGCTTGATGGCCGCCAAGTTGTTGGGATGGTCGAGGGTGGTGGTCATTGAGCGGGAACCGGGGCGGGTCGCTTCGGCTCGACGAGCTTGTGCTCGGCTGCCTGAGATCCAGATCGAAGTCCGCGAGGGCGATGTGAGTGACGCCGAGGTTTGGCCCCAAGGCGCCGAGGTGGTGGTCGCCCTGCATGCCTGCGGCCCGGCCTTCGATACGGTTATCGACCAGGCCGTGGCCAGGAACGTGCCCTGGATACTCGCGGTACCCTGCTGCTATTCGGACGCCATACGGTTCGCCGACGCTGCTCGGGCCTGGGCTGACCACCTGGGGGTTGCAGCCCAAGCGTCTGTCCGACGACGCTTTGTGGAATCGCTCATCGACACTGAGCGCACCCTCCGCATCGAGGCCGGCGGCTATCGGGTGTCGGTGCAGGCCTTCGTGCCCCCCACGGTGACCCCCCACAATCTCGTTTGGAAAGCCCACCGCGTCGGTCCCGGTCGGCGTGCAACCGAGGCCGAGGAGCGCAGGGCCCGCCTAGTAGGTGGGCCTAGCTAGTTGGGACCGGCGACGGTCTCATGGTGATCAGTTTCCGGAACGCTCGTGAGGTGTATGTGGGTGCCTATTTCAACGTCGCGCGACGTTGATAGGAATGCTGGCTGAAAACAGCTATACGCTACGCAGTTGGACCCCGGTAGCAGGGTCTCCGAGGGGCCGGCGCAGTAACGGCGGGCGATGCGGCGCGGCTCCTGACGAGTGAGGGTTGGGGAGGACGCGTGCAGGTGGCAAACCGCTGGCGACTGGGATTCGTGCTCGGTGTCGGGTTTGGCCTGACCGCGCCGATCTCGACCGCCGCTTGGGCAGGCGATCGTGGGACCCCGGAGCGCCGCGCTGACGATGTGTGGGTAGACTGGTGCGGGCCGACCTTCTTCGTGACCTCGGCGGATGACCGCATCCATTCCGTCTTCCACCCTGGCGAAGGCCGGCGGCAGGACGTCGGGGGATGGCCCGAGCTGGCCAAGGCCGGCAGGCCGGGGCTGCGAGAGATCAAGCATCGGGGCCCGGCCGACACCGAGTGCAACGCGGCCGAGGTTGATCGACCGGTCGTTGGGATACCGCTCGCGAACGGCCTCGAACTCCAGTGCAATGCCAAAATTGGCGACCAGCGGGTGACGGTGAGCGGCTCAACGGGGGGACGTCCCACCAAACGCTTCTGGGCGCAGACCTGGCTCATCGAGCCGCTCAGCGGCGACTCGGTGCTCGTGGTCATCGTGCGGGGCATCGGCGCGCCGGAGCAACAGCGGGTCTTTTTCGTGCCGGTCCCGGGAACGCCCCCGTCCCGTCGAGGCCTCGCTGGCAGGGCGACGGTGATGCAACTACAGGGTGAGCCGCCGCCGGTGACTTGCGCCGCGACCGTGGCGGCGCCAGGGGCCATTCCGCAGCCGGCGCCCTCCACTGGAAAGCACCTCGACCTGCTGAACGTCGCCGGATTCGGCTGGTGCTCGACCGCCAAGGCCACGGTCGGTCAGGCCCGACAGTGCGCCCTCGCCGCGGCGCTGCTACAGGCGGTCGCGACCGCCATATCCCAACAGGCTCCGAAGGGTGCCAACGTCTCCGAGGCGCTGCGCCAGGTGCGGCGCAACCCCTCGGCGGCGAAGTCGCAGGTTACGGGCTATCGCCTCGCGGCCATGCGGACCAACGGCAACGGCGAGGAGGTGGTCCTGATCGCGACGGTCAATCTCGCCAGCCTGCGCAAGGACCACGTGGTTCTCGCCGAGACGGTGCCCTGCAATCTGGCGCGGGTGCCCGGTGCGAACGTCCTGCTGTGGCTCGACCGGTCCGCCGACGGCCCGAGCCCGGCCGAGATCGATTGGGCCGAGAGCGCCGCCGGTCGTGTCCTGCTCGACGCGGGCCTGGGGGTGCTCGACCGCCGGAGCTTACGCGCGCGCAGCGGGGTCGATGACTACCGCTCGCTCAAACCGGCGGCGGCCAAGAAGCTAAAGCTGCTCTACGTGCTGACCGGCACGATCGCGATCTGGGCCCGCGATCGCAGCCACGGCACACCCCTCGAGGGTTTCTCCGCCCTCGCCAAGCTGCAGCTGGTCGAGATCCCCAACGGCCGAGGACTCGGGCGCAAGGAAGGGGTCGAGGGTGGTAGCAAGTTTGACGAGAAGGCGGCCCGGCTCATCGCGGTGGCCAAGGCGGCAGAGGTGATCACGAAGGCGGCGATCGGCGCCGCGGGTAAGACTCTCTGCTACGAGGGTCGACGGTGAGGGCCACGCGTTCCGGTGGGGCGCCCCTCGGGGGTGCGGCGGCGGTTGGGCCGCTCGCCTCGCCACTCGGCACCTTGCTCGGCGCATTGCTCGGAGCCCTGATCGTCGCAACCGGGATGACCTCGGCCCGGGCCGACGACCGAATGAGCGGGAGCGTGCGGCCGGAAAAGGTCTGGGTTGATTGGTGCGGACCCACGTTATTCGTGACCTCGAACGACCGACGGATCGAGAGAGCCGTGGATCCGCGCAGCGGCGGAAGCGTGGGGAACCAACGCGGGTTGGTGCTGGATCTCGACGACCGCCCCGGTCTGCGCGCCATCGAGCCCCTGCCGAGCGAGCGCGGCTCGAGCATCTGTTGGTTGGCCCCCCAACCGGACCCGGGAAGCCCGACGCTCACCTCCCCAAAGATCAACTGCCACGCCGAGCTCGACGGCCGCGAACTATTCGCCACCCGGCGCAGCATCACCGAGCGGCTCCGGCGGCTGCCAACCACCACCTGGCTCGTCGAGTATGAGGGCGGCAGGTCCGCCCTCGTGGTGGGGGTGCGCGGCACCGACAATCTCGGTCGCGAGGTCTCAGACGTGTTTCTCGCGATCTTCGACCGGGACACGACGGGCCCCGGTGCGCGAGGCTCAATGCCCTGGGGCGGCCCGGGACCGCTGCCCTGCGAGATAGCCCGACCCTCGTCTGCGCTGACCGTGCCGTCCGCACCGTCCGCACCGCCAGTCCGAGCGTCCGATCCGGCCGCGAAGTCGGTTGGCGGCTTCCCTCCTCAGCGGCCGCTTTGCGGGGTGGACCGGGGGTCGCCATCGACAGTCCTGGTCTGGCTCGAGACGGATGACGAGGCCGACCGCGACGCCCTGAGCCTCGCCGAGAGTATCGTAGGCCAGGCGCTCACGGACGGGGGAGTACAAATTACCGACCGCGCGAGCGTCCAGCCGCTTCGCGGCGTGAAGGACGTCTTTGCGATCCCGCCCAAGCTCGCCACACGAGCAGGTCTGCGCTACGCGCTGGCCGGCTCGATCGGGGCGTGGACCAGCGGCGCGATCATGAACACCCAGATGATTAGGGCGTACGCCGCTGCCAGCCTGCGCCTGATCGATCTCAGAAGCGGCCGAGCGGTCGTCATCCGCCAGGAGATCGGCACGGTGTCCCACATCGATCCCGAGAAGGGCCGCCTAATGGCGCTGAAGAAGGTCGCGAAGGCCGCGACAAAGGCGGTCCTCGCCGCGGCCCGACAGCCGTCCTGCCCGTGATGTAGAGTTTTCCAGGGCAACTGGCCCTTTGCCGATCGCGTGTCTATCGTCCCGGCATGAGGAAATTCACCATCGAATCGGCGGAGGACATCCTCCCAGAGATCAAACGCTTCACCGCGGCGGCGGCGACAGCGATGGAGGAGTTAGTCCACCGCATGCGTGACCTCGCTGAGGACGATCCGGACTTGCACGAGCTCGACGCCCGCGGCCGGCGGATTGCTGGCGAGTGGTTCGAGGCGATCAAAGGCAGGGGCGCGGAGCCCAAGGGCCTGTGGCTCGTCGACTTCGACAGCGGCGACGGCTACCTGTGTTGGCAGTACCCAGAGGAGAGCATCGAGTTCTTCCACAGCTATGAAGCTGGCTTCGCCGGCCGAGAGCCGATCCCCTCGGCGATGCTTCATTGAACGAGGTCAGCGGCCGTCGTGTGGCTCTACGGGGAGGAGAGCCCTCGCCCGACCCACATCTGACCAGCCGCGCGGACCTTCTTCGTCAACGGCCGGTACCTGAGTGGCGCCCAACCGTTGGCGTCGTGCACCGCGTTGATCGATGAAGAGCTGGCCAAGGCCAAGGGGAGCAGCGTGGCCCGCGGCTCTTACTACGATGACGTCGTAGTGGCGAAGGGCGCCGGGCAACCGTAGTCCATGACTCAGTCGTTACCGACGGCCTATCGAGGCGGCCTCGATCCTTGCGGATCCCACGCGCCGTTGTTAGACGTTGGTCGGGCCCCAACCCTTTGAATCAACAGGGAAATCCTATTGTTCCAGTAGGAATCGGAGGCTCGCGAAAGGAGGAGGCATTCATGGCCGGAAAAAAAGCCGTGGGCTGCGCCCGCCCCACCGGAGGGCTGGTCGGCGAAGAACCTCAACTCGAAACCGGACGCGGCCGAGAGACCGCACCCCAGGAGGCCATCTCGATGATCAAAGTTGGCAAGAAAGCCCCCGACTTCGAAGCTCCCGCCTACCATCAGGGTGAGTTCACCTCGGTGAAGCTCTCAGAGTACCTCGGCAAGTGGGTCGTGCTCTGCTTCTACCCCGGTGACTTCACCTTTGTCTGAGCGACTGAGATCTCGGCGGTCGCCGAGAAATATTCGGAGTTCAAGAAGCTAGGCGTTGAAGTGCTCTCGATGAGCGTCGACAGTGTTTTCGTCCACAAGATGTGGAACGATCACGAGCTCTCCAAGATGGTCGATGGCGGCGTGCCCTATGCCATGCTCTCGGATGGCGGCGGCAAAGTCGGTACCGCCTACGGCATCTACGACGACGATGCCGGCGTCGAGACCCGTGGCCGCTTCATCATCGACCCCGACGGCGTGGTGCAGGGCTACGAGGTCCTGACCCCGCCGGTGGGACGCAACGTCAGCGAGACCTTCCGCCAGGTGCAGGCCTTCCAGTTGGTTCGGGAGAGCAAGGGCGGCGAGGCAACCCCCTCCGGGTGGAAGCCCGGCAAGAAGACCCTCAAACCTGGCCCGGACCTCGTCGGTAAGGTGTGGGAGGCTTGGGAGACGAAGGAGGCTTTTGATTAGGTCTTCGTGATCGTGGGCGTGAAGGAGGCGGCCGTGCTCTCTGCGCGGCGGCTCAGCAACTGCGATGGGAGAAAAGCCCTGGCCTGGGAGGCCAGCCAGCGCCTACTTGGGTTGCGGGAGGGCCCGATTTCTTCACAGGCTCTCAGGGCACGGCTGAGGTTGACACCCGAGTAGGCGGGGGTTTCGGCAACCAGAGGGCAAAGGGTAAGCCCAAGAACCCCAGCCCTGCGCAGAGAAAAAACACCTGCCGCAGGCCCCAGCGATCGGCCAAAGCGCCTACGGCAAGAACGATAACGGCGCGCACAACGAAGCCGCTGGTCATGAAGATGCCGTTGGCCAGGGCGGGCTGCTTGCCGGCATGATTCTGTACGAGGGCGAGCATCACCGGGTTGGTAGAGAAAGCGATGAGACCCATGGCCATCAGGACAACCAGGCTCCACCAACCCGAGCTAAACATG
>JAUUZB010000707.1 GCA_030590185.1 Deltaproteobacteria bacterium | reverse complement strand
GCCGTGCAGAACCTCCACCGTGAGGGTACGCCGGCCCGGCGCCGGCGGGCGTTCGGATTCGAGGGTGGCCAAGGCAAGGGTGACGAGCTTGGTCCCCCCCTGGGGTTCCTCGATGCGAGCCTCGAGGTCCACGAGTTTCAACAGCTCACCATCGAGCCGAACCTCGACCCCGCGCATGGCCTTGGCCATCACCGAGGCCGCCAGACGGAGTCGTTCGTGCTCATCGAGCCGGCCGTCGTGGTCACGGTCGTGGCTGGCGTGCAGCAAGGTCACCGGGGGGCCCGCGACTTCAGCTCGCCACAGTGCCACGACCCCGCCCTGCTCCACCTGAAGGGTGACCACGCGCACCGGCGGCCGTTTGTGCGCGACCGCGGGGCCGGCGCCCAGGAGCGCCAGCGTCAGCGTTACGGACGAGAGCCGGGCTCGCATCGCGCCTCAGTAGGGGCGTTGACTGTAGAACACCGCGCGGATGTCGTCCCGGTGGAACCTCCGGCCCATGGGCGGGTTCGGGTTTGGCGACGGCGTGTCTGCCACGCCCGGTGCCCGCAACTCGTCGATCTCGATACAGCGGCAGCGCGCCGGATCCTGATTATAGTCACAGTATTGACTGTACGGACAGGAACCATCCGCCGCGCACAGATCCATTTCGCTACCCGACACCGGCTGGTCGGGCCCGTAGGCGGGGAGGCCATCCACCCCCGGCGGGTCAAAAATCCGATTCGGCTCGACGCAGTCCACCTCGGCGCAACCCGAACGGGTTCCGCCCCCGGCGATGCAGGTATCCATGCAGGGCTGGTCCACGACGTCGATCCAGATCGGAGTGGTGAAGGCATACGGGTAGACGCGCTGGATATAGCTCGGCCCGCGGACGCCGTCGAAGGTGCCAAAGGCGCCGCCGCCAAAGGCACCGAGCAGGCTCGAGAGCGCGGCACTAACATTGGTCGGCGGGGTCTCCTTGCCGGGCACCACCGGGAAGAGCTGTTGGTCGCCGAAGGCCTCCGCCACCAGCACCGTATCGACGGTCGTTTCGATTTCAAAGGTATGGAGCCACTCATCATCCTCGGCGCGGCCATCGGCCTTCTGGCTATCCGGGATATAGAAGATCGCCTCTTCGTTGTTGGTGGTCGTGGCGACCTCACCGTTGGCGTAGACCACCACCCGGTCAACGTCGATCCAGGGCGCGCTCCTGACCGAAAGCAGGATCTCCACCGTCCTGCCCACGTTGTTTTGGCTGAAGCCGTTGAGGAACGAACCGACCCGCCAGACCACCGTGGTGTCACTCTCCCCAGGCTCGCTGGCCGAGCTCGTGGTGTTGATCTGCATGGTCAACAACGGACCGTTGGTGCCGATGGCGCGATGCTCCTGGATCGCTTCGACCAGATCGAGGTCGTGGATCGCGGCTGGAACGTCGTCCCGGCGATCACCCGTGTCTGGATCCGGCGGTAGGTAAAGGTAGGTGCGCGGGTAGCCGATCTCCTCCTCCTGCTCGTGGCTGTCGGAGTTGGCCACGCCGGTGAAGGTGTAGCCGAGGTTGAGCATGTGCAGCCAATCGTCGAGGACCCCTGGGTAAGACGGCATGCCGCCGTTACCGAGCAGGATCTCGCCGCGGCCATTCCGGGAGTGCCCCTCACCGCACTGAAAGTCTCCGATCTCATCAATGAGATCCTGGGGGGCATCCTCCGGCGTGCGAAAGTTGTGGACCAGATCGAAGCGCTTGCCATTGAGGATCTCGAGGGCGTCGAAGTCGAAGGAGAACTGCTCCACCGCGTATTGGTGATACTCCCGCGAGTAGGGATGGGGCCGCAGCTCCAGCACGCCCTCGAGGGCCACGAAGGCGCCGTAGTCCTCCACCGTCGGTTCCTGCGCGACACCGGCGTAGGGATGTACGAAGAATTGGTTGAAGTAGCCGAGGATGGTGTCGCGCGGGTGGTTAACCTGCACGATGGTCGAATCACGGCCGTAGGCGCCGAGGTCCCGCATCTGGTCAAATAGCTGGGTCGGGGTGCAGAGGAACCAGTCCAGGGAGGTTTCGTTCGCCTTGCCCGCGAGCCGCTCGGCGTACACCGGGTCTTCGACCTCACAGGGCCGGATGAAGGGCAGGTGATTGACCGAGGTAATATCGTAGGAGAGCGGATAGGCGTTGAAGTGCCCCATCTCCATGGTGGTCATCTCGATGCCGACGACGCTGGTCATCCAATCCTGAACGCCGAGGGTGGCGATGGTGGGCTGGTAGTCGGTGATCACGTTGTGGTCGGTGGCGACCAGGATCTCCAGGCCCTCGGCGGCGCCGGCGATCCTGCGCTCGTCGAGGGGCATGAAGGAGTCGGCCGACGGACGGGCGTGGAGATGCAGGTCGGCGCTGATGTAATTCAGGGTGTCCATGCCCCGCTCGAGGACGACGTCGAACCGTCGGACTTGCCCCGCCTCGAGCATCACCCCCTCGATCACCTCCACCTCGTACTCCGGTCCACGCGAGACGTAGAGATCGTACGGCGTGCAGACCTCCTCATCGAATTCGTTCAGCGTGCAGGGACTCGGCCGCAGCCAACCCCGGACCTCGCCGTCGTGGCCGATCAGGAACTCCTCGACGTACTCGCCGTTGCGTTGCCCCGGCTGTTCGCTGCGCCAGTTGAGGTTGGTGCCGCGGCGGTGCTCGCGCAGATAGAAGTCGAACAGGTAGTTGCGCGGCGCGCAGACCACATCGCAGCTCAGCTCCGTACAAGCCGCGCACGCCTCGGATACCTGATAGGGAAGCACCGCCGAGACCTTGGCGGGCAACCGCCGGCCGGTCTCATCCCGCACGTTGACGACGATTTGGCCAGGTTGGGGGGCGTAGAGTTTGAGAAAGACGTCCTCGATCCCATCGCCGCCATCTTTGATCTCAAAGAGGTTGGCGGTGGAGAAGCGCTCCTCACCACCGCTGTAGGGCATGCGACCCTCGCCGGTAGTGACCCAATAGTAGACCCCCGGCTCCAGACGACAACGGAAGCGGCCATCCCCGTCCGGTTGGACCTGATTGTAGGGCAGTTGACGATAGTCGAAGATGTGCACCTGGGTGTCGGAGGCGGGCTCGCCGCTCTGCTGCGTCAGGACCTCCCCGTACAGCTCGCCGTAGGCTTTGCCGCGGATCTCGTAGAGCTCATCGCGGATCGAGGCGATATCGCCGTCACCGACGACGAAATACTTCGTGTACTCGTAGTGCTGGCTCGCCTCGAACACCGTGGGCGGGACCTCATAGAAGGCACCGGTGAAGGAGTCGATCAGGAACGGGATCAGCATCGAATGCTGGGTGACCTCGAGGTACGGGTCGACCTCATATTCCGCCCGGTTGAGCCAAACGAAGTTGCGTTCGGAGTCCCCCACCGCGTAGCCGTAGGAGACCTGCGGCGAGCTGGTGGCTAAGAAATCGACGACCAGGCCGGGCAGGGCCGGCAGGGCCTTGGGTGTCTCGTAGGTCGCCTCGACGGAGAAGCGCAGGTCAAAGCCGATCTTCTTCGGCTCATCGGGCGCGCTCGGGCGGTAGACCGCCCCCGGGGCAAAGACCGTGTTACCGCCGCCGAACAGGGCGACGTCGCCTAGGGGTAACTGGAAATCCTCGACCCCGAAGCTGCTGAGAACATCGAGGATGTCATCGAGGGGGACGTCGGTTGCCCGACCGTTTGGATCGCTGTTGATCATCCGGCCGATGATCTCAACGTGACGCGTCCCGCGCCGGATGATGTAATCGGTCTCGTAGCGCAGCACCGAACGCGGGACACCGTACTCCATCAGCAACGAGATCATGGTCAAGAAGTCGCCACCGGAGGCGCGGGTGCGGAGCACCGCCCCGGG
>JAUUZB010000863.1 GCA_030590185.1 Deltaproteobacteria bacterium | reverse complement strand
GCTCGCGATCAAGCAGAACACCAAGCGTCCCTTCTCGGAGCCGGGCGCCGAGGTGCGTTTCATCAACCTGCGCAGCGGTGAGCGGCTCGATGTCGTCGTTGATGCGAACGGGGCGCTCCCGGCCGGCCTCACCATCGGCGGCGAGCTCGGCGATGAGATCAGCGTCGCGGTGAGCGACGGCGTCAACAACACCCTCTTCGCCACGGTCGCCGGCAAGCTGCGGACTGGGAGCTCCCGCGACCGCGACGGGCGGGTCGATCTCGATGATCCACCACCCCTCAGAGATGGGCTGCGCGCCGATGGCACGTCGCGCTACGCTAGCCACACCTACACCGGCCCGCTCTTTGTCGACGGCCCGAGCGCCGCCGACGTCAAGCAGGGCGCCATCGCCAACTGTTATTTCCCAGCCGCCATGGCAGCCATCGCGGCGATGAAACCCGAGGGGATCCGCGACGCGATCACCGACAACGGCGATGGAACCTACACCGTACGTCTCTTCGATCTCGATGGTGTGACTCGCATCGAGGTTGATGTGGATGGTGACCTCTACGCCCGCTCCTGGGGCGGTCCTGTCTACGGGGCCAGCCTCGGCGGCAGCCGCGACCCGGACCAAATGGAGCTGTGGTTCCCGCTGATCGAAAAGGCCTACGCCCAGTGGTCCGGCAGCTATCAAGCAATCGGCGAGGGGGGTCACCCCGGCGATGTGTTCGGCGCCGTGCTCGGCGTGGACACCGAGTACCACAACCTCAGCACCGCCGACGCGGATCGGATCTTCGCGCGCATCCAACGTGCCGAGCGCGACCGTTGTCCCATGGCCGCCGGCACCTTCGGCAAGGACCGCGCCGCCCTCTACACCAACAGCGGCCTCTACCCCTGGCACGTCTACACGGTGTTGGGCGTCGAGGAGGAGGCCGGCGAGCGCTACGTCAAGCTGCGCAACCCGTGGGGGCAGGGCGAGGCGGGTCACGACGGTAAGAATGACGGTTTCTTCCGCCTGGAGCTCAGCGCCTTCTTGAAGTTCTTCCAGGGCTTCACCGAGGCGTTGACCGCCTAGGCAACGCCGCGGAGCACGGGACCGTGGCTATCCCCCCGAGCCGCCCGCCCGACAACAGCGTTGACGCGACCGAGCTGACGGTTCATTCGAGAAGGGCCAGGAAGATCCCGGCCTGATCGGTGGCCACCAGGATTTGCCGCACCGGCGGCCGATGTAGATCCAGGACGAAGCGTGGTCCTGTGCCGGTCGTCAAGTCGCCGTCGGTGTCCAAGGGGATCTCGACCCAACTGGCCGTGGCGTCGATCACGTCCCGAAATCCGCCATCCGCGTTTGGGACCCGCGGTAGATATTCCTCGGCTCCGATCGAACCGGCCAGGGGATCCGCGGCGACCTCGGAGGCGCGCTTCCAGTCGATGAGGCGCAGGAAGAGCAGGGGCGTCGCCGCGGCGATGTCAGCATTGGTGTGGGCGGCCAACACCGGCAGGGCTACGACGATGCCGCGTCGGTCGGCTTCTTTTGGCGCGGAGAGGTCGAGTCCCGTGCGGGAGAAGTCGGTGTCGGACCCGGGGTTTTGTCGCGGGCCAAAGCGGTTCTCGACCCGCAGGCGTGGGCCAGAATCAGCAGCCGCGCCGACGCCTGGGGCCGGCACCCGGGCCAATCGTACGTCCCCCTCCAGCTGCCACCCATGGGTCAACGGACGGGCGCCCGGTGGCACGCCGATGGGCGAACCGCGCAGCTCCCGGAACAACTCGGTAACGTCGCCCCCGGCGTTGAGCCGGGCGCGGCGAAGGTTGACGAATCCCTGCCGGCGGGCGTCCCCCCAGCGGTCGGAGCCGATCGGCACGACCTCGGAGCCGAGCCAGGTGTCCCCGGTGATCGGGCTCCCTCCGGCCGGCAGCAAGCCGCGCACCGTGGCGCCGAGCAGAGACTCGTCTTGGCCGATGAAGAGGGAGACGGTGTGGCTGAACTCATTCGGCACGACGAAATCGGCGATCCCGTCGCCGGTGAGGTCAGCGACCGCTAGGCCCGTGGGGCCGGACTGCGTCGGGGACGCCGCGAGCGAGGCGGGCGCCAGGGAACCATCGGCCAGCCCTCCGCTGCCCTGCCCGGCGAGAAGGGCGAGGCTGTGATCGGTATCGTTGAGCGCGCAGACGTCGAGCAAGCCGTCACCATTGAGGTCGGCGACGGTGACGTGGGTCGGAGCCTCACCGGTGTGCGTATACCCCGCCGCAGAGAAGGTCCCGTCACCCACCCCGCCGGTGCCTTTGCCGAGCATGATGTAGACGGCATTGGCCGCTTCATATGTGGGTCCGACCCATCTGCTTCCCGAGAGCAAGGCTAAATCGAGGATCCCGTCGCTGTTGAGATCGGCAGCCGCGAGGCTGTGCCAGCATTCGGTCACTTCTCCCGGGCAGGTGCCGGCTGGATACGTCGGCCCCACGGAAAGACCTCCGTCGCCCGATCCCGCCAGGAAGGTCGCGCCGCCGTCGTTGGGAACGATGAGGTCGAGATTGCCGTCGGCGTCAAAGTCGGCCGCCACGGGACCTCCGGCAACATAACCGACAGTGACCCCGGCCAGGGCGGTGAAGGAGCCGTCTGCGGTCGCGCCGGTGCCGCCGCCAATGAGAACCGTGACCTCGTCCTCCGCGTCCTCCCAGTCATTCACGACCGTGAGGTCGAGCCGCCCGTCGTTGTTGAAGTCTCCGCTGACGAGATGCCGGGGCCACCTACCGGCCGGATAGTGGTTCGCAGGACCCGCGGCTGCGAAGGTCCCGTTCCCGATGCCCGCGTTGCCGACCCCGAAGAGGAGCGCGACATCGCCGGGCTCATCGCTCGATGGCTCCCGATTCAAGACGGCCAGATCCAGAATATCGTCGCTGTTGAAATCCGCGGCGACGATCCCCACGGGACGCGTGCCGGCCGCAACCGCCTCGCCCACCACGTAATCACCGCCGCTCATCGTGGCCACCCCAACCGCCAGCAGGACGCTGACGCTATCATCACCATCGTTCGCCACCGCCAGATCGAGCAGGCCGTTGTCGTCAAAGTCCGCAATCGCCAGGGCGACCGGGTTGGCGTCAAAGAAGACCGGGACCGAGGTCGTGACCAAGCTGCCCTCGCCCAGACCGCGGAGATCACGTCCTAGGTGGACGGCTACCTCGCCAAAGAAATTGCCGGCGACCGCGAGATCAGGAACCGTGTCGGCGTTGAAATCCGCGACGCCAAGATCGACGGGTATGAATGAGGTGGCGTAGCTCACCGTCGGGCTGGCGGGGACGAAGCTCCCCTCCGCGATCCCGGCGCTGCCCTGTCCGATGAGGATGGTCACCTCGTCCGTCCACCAGGCCAACACGGTGAGATCGATG
>JAUUZB010000360.1 GCA_030590185.1 Deltaproteobacteria bacterium | reverse complement strand
GGGGAGGATCTCTCCACCACCGGCCCGGAATATCTCTCGGACCACATCCGGGCTCTGAACCGCGAGCTCGCCGGCTTCGTGGCCGCCCACGGCGAGGATCTCACGCAGTCGCGGCCCTGGCACCTGGTGATCAACGGCGACATGTTCGACTTCGTGAAGGTCTCCCTGCGCCGGGATTCAGAGGATGCGCCGCTCGCCTCGGACGGGTCCGGGGACGAGGCGCCGGAGCCCGAGGCGCCGGAGAAGATGCGGAACACCGCCGAGGTGGTGGTCTGGAAGCTCGGTCGCATTCTCGAGATCCACCGACCCCTGTTCAAGGAGCTGGCGCGCTTCATCTTGAACGGCCATCGGGTCACCATCCTCGAGGGCAACCACGACGCGGAGTTCTACTTCGAGGAGGTGCGCGACCGCCTGCGCGAGTTCCTGGTCGATGAGGCGCGCAAGATCCATCGCCGCGAGAAGCTCGAGGGGGAGTTCGACCAGGAGTCGATCGGTGAGGCGGTGCAGTTCCACCCCTGGTTCGAGGCGAGCGCCGGCCGTTACCACATCGAGCACGGCCACCAGTACGACGACATGTGTTCTTTTGAGTATAACCTTGCGCCGGTGGACCGGGCCCGCGGCGAAGCGATCGCCACGCCGATGAGCCATCGCCTGATGCCCTACTTCTCCGAGCTGCTCGGCGACTTCTCGACCCACGGCGTCGACGCCTGGGGGTTCGCCCGCTGGATGAAGTACGCCTTCACCCGCGGACCGCGCAAGGTGGTCACCCTGTTTCGCGTCTACTTCGCGGCGATGTGGGAGCTGCTCGGGGAGGCGGGTCGCAAGCGCCGCCGCAGTCTCGGCGTGGTCGCGCCGATCCACGCGGTGCGCCTCGAGGCCATGGCGGTCAACGCCGGCTACAGTTACCCCACCCTGCGCGAGCTCGAGGGGATGCGGGCGCTGCCGGCGGAGTATTCGGTGTTCAAGATGGCGCGGGTCTTTTATCTCGACCGCTTCTTGATCATCGGGGCCATGGGCCTCGCCACCGGGGTAGGGGCGCTCTTGGGGGGCTCCACCGGCTGGACCATCGCGCTCGTGGCTGTCGGCGGGGGCATGTTGGTGATGCACGCCCTGGCCAAGGTGCGGGTCTGCCGGGTCGAGGACGACCTGCGGGACGCTGCGGCCCAAATCGCCGACAAGACCGGCGCCCGCTACGTGGTGTTCGGTCACTCCCACCGGCCGGAGTTCGTCAACCTCACCGCGGAATATTCCATTGGCCGCTTTGGCGAGGCCGCCTTTTATATCAACAGCGGCTCCTGGGTGACCCGCGAGCTGGTCCTGGGGGAGAAAGGCAAGGGCATGACCTTTGTCGAAATCTCCGAGCAGGGCGCTTTTCTCAAGCGCTGGATCGGTCCCAAGGAGGAGGCGGAGATCCTATACGCCACGGGCAGCGCCGGTTCGCCTGCGCCAGCCCCCGAGCCCCCCGAGGGGCCGACCATCGAGCCGGTGGAGGAGCCGGCATTAGCCTCGTCCAAGGATCTCGGCTAGCTCGCCCTCCATTCTCTAACCCGCCGTTGGCCTGAGGTAGCAGGCGAGCCAGAGTCGTGCGAGGATGGGAGGGAAACTCCAGGTGAGGGGCGAGCGCATGCGCCAAAACAGTGGAATTACGAGTTGGGCGGGCTTGTCGCGGGCGACCCATGCGGCTCTGAGTCGCGGGTTGATTGGAGGGGCCGCATTGGCGTGCGTGTTGGGGGTGTCGGTGGAGGTTCGGGCCGGCGGGGAGGCGCTGGCGGTCGGTGCGGTCTGCGTCTTGGAACGTTCGCTCCCGGTGAATGCCGCAGCCAAGGGCGGAGGCAGCAAGACGGTTTTCGACGTTGGTACCGAACTGACGATTCGTGAAGTGGGCAGGGTGTGGGTGCGGGTGCGGGTCGAGGGCAAAGGCGAGGAGGGCTACGTCAAGCGCCGCCTGGTCCAGAAACGCTGCGCGGTGAAGGCACCCCGCGCCGGTGGCGCAGCTCCTGATGCCCAGGCCGATCTCGCCGAGTCGCAAGGTGACGAAGCTCCGGTGGTCAACGAAATGGCGGCGACGCTGGACTCGGGCGCTGAGTTGGGGCGTGCTCAGAACACGGTGTTGGTCACCCCGTTGAGGGCGACCGGCGTAGCGCCGAAGGAGGTCGCGGCGCTGTCCGCCGAGATCGCGCGGGCCCTGAGCGAAGCAGCCGACTACGAGGTCATGACCGTCCAAGAGATCAACCAAATGGCCGATCAGCAACGGGTCCTGAGCAGCATGGGCTGCATCGATGAGTCGTGCGTGGCGGAGCTATCGAAGATCGCCAATGCTCGGTTGGTGTTGTCGGGCACCATTGGACGGGTGGGCGAGGAATATAGCCTGACCCTGACGTTGATGGACGTCGCCACGACGAGCCGGGTCGGCAGCGCGAGCGTCACGGCGCGCACCCTGGACGACATTCGAACCGGTCTGGCGTTGACGGTGCGCGAAACCCTGGGCGACGCGGGGGCCGCAGGGGGCAAACGCTACAGCCTGCCCGAGGGCGAGGAGGTTTCCTTCGCGGTGCTGGGGCTCAAGCCGTTGGGTATCGACGCGGAAACCGCCACCAACCTGACCGAGGTTCTCGCCGCCGAGATCAAACGCATTGACGGCACCAAGGTGATCAGTCCGTCGGACATTGCCTCCATGTTGGAAATGCAGGCGACCAAAAACACCTTGGACTGCATCGACAGCGCCTGCCTAGCGGAGATTGGCGGCGCCTTGGGGGTCGACCAACTCATTGTGGGTGACGTAGGCAAGGTGGGTGACCGTCATGTCGTCTCGCTGCGCATTATCGACGCGCGCGATCCCCGGGCTCTGAGCCGGGTGACCGAATCGTTCAAGGGCGTGGAGGATCAGCTGCTCGCGGCGGTACGCCTGTCGGGCAAGCGTCTGCTGGGTCTCGAGTTGACCGAACCAGGAACGCTGGCGGTAACCGCCACCGCCCACCAAGGCCAGATCTTCTTGGACGACGAGCCGCGCGGTGAGCTACCGCTGCGGCCCATCAAAGAGCTGCCGCCTGGACGTCACGCCCTGAGAGTCAAGGCGCCGGGCTTTTATGATTGGCGTTCGGAGATTTTCGTCGAGCCGGGCGCCACCAGCTTGGTGTGGGTGGAGATGGAAGCAAGGCCACGGAAGATTGCATTTTGGACCCTTGCCAGCGGCACGGCGGCGAGCGGTGTCGGCGCGGCTGTTTTCGCCATTCTTGCCAAGACCAACGAAGACGCGTTTTGGCGCCACGTGCAAAACGGTACCGATCCCGATGGACGCATCAGCGCGGCGAACAACGCCACGGCTTTTGCCATGGCGACCAACGTTCTTTTGATTGCTGCGGGCGTCTTCGCGGCAGGCACCGGCATCGCGGCCATTTTCACCGATTGGGACTAGGGGCGAGTGATGAAGAAAAGACTCCCTTGGCTGGCCGTTGCGTTTGTCTTGGTGCTGGCCACCGGCTGCGTTCCCAATTTGACGGTAGAGCCGGGCACCGAGCTATCCTGCGATGCCACCTACCAGTGTCCCGAGGGTATGATCTGCGACCTCTTTAATTCGCTCTGCGTTGACGAAAGCGCCGGCCTCTTCGTGCGACCGACGCCGCCGACCCTGACTGTTCTCCAGATTGGCCCGGCAGGCGGGCGGGCTCCTGGAGACGTGCCCTTGTTGGTGCGGGTGAGCGATCCGAATGAAGGGGACGCCATCACATTGACCGCGACCTTTGTGGCCGACTGCGACGGCGACGGAACTTGGACACCCGCAGCCGAGACCGTGTTGCAATACGTCGCAGGGTTGTCTGCCGGCGAGACCACCATCGTTTGGCTGGCGTCAGACCATACGGCGAGCGATGCTAACGGCCCACGACCCGGGGCCGTTGAAGGCGAGCTGGCCTATTGTGCCGCGGCCCGGCTCTGGATCACGGCGGAGGATGATGGGGGCCTGGCGGCCGAGCCCGTGATGACCGACGACTTTGATTTCGGTAACGACGCGCCGGTGCTCTCGGGCCTGCGTCTAATCGACGACGTCGCCACCGGCAATACCACAATCGAAGTGACCATCGCCGACAGCGCCGCGGATGTCGTGGCGCTCGAAGAGCTGACGGTCACCTGTTTGGATCCGCTGCTGGAGATGAGCTTTGTCCTCGACGATCCTGCCTTTGTATTGCCCTATTTGGTCGACAGCATGGACACCTCGGCCGCCGGGCAGTTGGCGGGCTTTCCGTGGGACTCTCGGGAATTCGACGTCGACTGTGCCGCCGCTTCGCTGACCATGACGGTGGCGGATGCCCTTGGCGCGGTATCGAACGTGGCCGAGGGGGACAGCACGTTTCGCATCGAGAACATCAACAGCCTGCCGGAGGTGACGATCCATTCGGTGACACCGTCGGCCGCTGAGGCCAACGACCCCGACGTGGTCGACAACGAAGACGTTATCTTTTGTTATTCAACCAGCGACCTCGATGAGCAACTGGTGACGGTAACGATAGAGGTCGCTATCGGCGCCGGCGGGTTTTTGCCCAGCGATTTTGTGCCTGCCTACTTGTCGGAGGAGCCGGTGACGGCGGGCGAACGGTGCCTGCGCTGGGATCGCACCCAGGCCGGTGTGCGCCTGACCAACGCCGAGCTCCGCTTGACGCCGACGGACCAGGTGGCTGACGGCCCGGCGAAGGGCATCGGGCCCTTTGAGCTGGACACCCGGCCCAAGGCGGCGCCGGTGATTTTTGATCTGATGGTTGACCTTCTTGGCGGTCTCCAGGGGCCAACGATTGTGCCCGTGCGTTACCGCCTCGTCGATGCGGCGAGCGACTTGGCCTCGGTCGACGTGGAGTATTCGGTGGATTTTGGAGCGACTTGGTATGCTTGCCGCGAGTACCCGGCCCCCCAGAGCTCGGGCACCTCGGGGCTAGCCACAGCGCCCCTTGGCTCCATCCCGCAGCAGGGCGGGGTGCGCCATCGCTTTTTGTGGGACACGACGGGGGCCCTTTGGCAGCCGAGCGAGACATTCGTTCGCGTGCGGGCGCGTGACGACCGTGACGTGGAGCAGGGCGAATCGGAGGCGACGACAACCGTGGCCGGGGCGGTCGGTTGCTCGCAAGGACTCATCGAGGGATCAGGGCACGGCGCGGGGGCAGGACCCAGATCTGTAACCACCGGGGACTTCAATACCGACGGCATCACCGACCTCGCCGTGGCGAATTACACCAGCGACACCGTCTCCATCCTGCTCGGCCAGGGGACCGGGGGTATGGGCGACGGGAGCTTTGCGACCAAAGTGGATTACGCCGTGGGGCTGGAGCCCCGCTCTGTAACCACCGGGGACTTCAACGCCGACGGCATCACCGACCTCGCCGTGGCGAATAGGTCGAGCGACACCGTCTCCATCCTGCTCGGCCAGGGGGCCGGGGGCGCGGGCGACGGGACCTTTGCGGCCAGAGTGAACTACGCCGTGGG
>JAUUZB010001100.1 GCA_030590185.1 Deltaproteobacteria bacterium | reverse complement strand
GTAGTTCCGTCAGACCAAGGCCTCTTGAGTTTGTAGGCTACGTGGCTCTCATCGATCTCGACCAAGCGGTCATTGGCGACAGCAGGTCTGGCGACATATCTGAAGAGCTTCTCGAGCCTTTTTCGTTGATGTGCCCTGACCCGAACATTCGCCTCGAGGTTGAAGCCACGAACGCTCGCGCATCGGCTGCGGGCCAGCGGTGGCTCACCTCGCGCCTTGGTTGGGTCACCGAGACGGGTGAGCGGCTCGAGCGCGTTGGCTCCCCAGGCGTGTCTGTTTGCCAGAGACATCGCCGCGCACCGCGCAAGGAGTGGCTCGTCGTCGGCCAGGGCATCGTAGTTGCCCCCTTCGTCGAGCTCACCGTGACCCGTATTCACCAGGACGGCTTCGATTCGCCTGGCGATGCGATCGACGAGGTCGGCAACTTCTTCGTCGGTCGGTGGGTCCAGAGCGAAGAAGACGGGACGGTTCGAGTCGTCCCGCACGTAGACTCCATCGAGGGCGACGGTATGGAGGTGGGGGTTCAGCGCGAGGTTTGATGAGAATCGCTGGATGAAGGTCACGAACCCCGATTGGGCTTGGCGGACACTCTGCAATCCAAGTGCCGTCTTGGCGCGGCGCCGGTAACTCTTGTGAACCTCATTGAGGAACAGACCGAGAACCCGCGAGCAGAGCTTGGAGTCATACGCCAAGAGATATCGGAGCCGATAGGGAAACGTAATCACCCATTGGCGCACCGGAGCATCAGGGATCACATTGTCCACGAGGTGAGCGGCGACCTCGTTCATTCTCTTGGCGGCGCACGATGGACATATCCGCCCCTTGCAGGAGAAGCCTACCAAATGATTCGTACGACACGATTTGCACTCGAGGCGATGAAACCCGTGCTGCAAAATACCACAATCCAGAATACGGCGAAGGTCACGCTCCACGAAGCGAGGGACGCTTGTCCCATTGCTCTCGGCCTCAGCGAGGAAGGTCGTCAGCTCGTTTTGCAGCACCCTATAGAGGACTGTCTTCTCTGGATGACGCCTGGCGTAGGCGTATGAGATTGCAGCAGGCACATCCCAGCCCACAGCAATCCTCGTGCCGTCTGTAGGCCCTAGTGATATCGAGGAGATGGTCGAGCGCCGCGGGGCCGTGGCGCATCTTGGGACTCGTTTGTCGCAACGGAGGGTGACTTGTACCGAGATTCGAGCGGTGGCGGGGCGCCGGCCGGCCGTGGCGCGCTGCGGGTGCCGCCGCCCTCAGTGGCAGGCGGGAGCGGTGGGAGTAGATGTCGATGGTGGACAACTCGAAGCGGTCGTCCGTGGCTGAGGCCTTCGGCCACATCATCCAGCCGCCCGACCGGCGGCCCATGGTTCACCAACCGCTTTGAGCGGTTCATCCAATAAAGCCACCGGCTTTGTCGGTGGATAGAAAGGTTGCGTGGATCGTTGACGTTGCCAACGGTCCCGGGGCGGTCGCGGCGGGCGGGGTTCGTTTCCTCGTTATTTCGGGGAAGTAGAGACCATCCGCGAGCGTCAACCCGCCATGGCGAGGCAGTCGAGACCGTCGATGAGCAGATGCAGGAGCAGGCCCACGGCGAGCAACCGAGTCCCGGGCGTCACCACCATCAGGGCGTAGATACAAATGGCGAGACCGGAGTGGAGCGGGTGGAAGCCGATGCTGCAACGGCTTGGGTCATAGACCGGGTCGGCCAGGAGGTGATCGAGGTCGATTAGGTTAGTCGCGAGCAGCACGACCCAGGCGCGCAGCCAATGCCGCCGCCACCCGAGCTTGGCCACCAGGCCGGGTAGGATCAAATGGGCGAGCAGGTGCAGGGGGGTGCGCACGGCGTTGCAGCGGTCAAGCGAGCAGCTCGATCAGAATCGGCACAACTATGGCGAGGACCAGCGATTGGTCGCTCGGGATTTGGCAGAAGGGACATTGCGGCATCGAGTCCTCCGGCGGGCCGTCGCGGTCGATGCGTTGGCCCCGACCCAGCCTTGACAAACCACCCTGAAAGCCCAGCTTAGCCGACATCGTGACAGTCAAACACCCAACTTCTCTCCTCTGGACGCCTCTGTTGTTGTTCGCCGCCTGTGCGCCAGCGGCGAACGACTCTGGCAACTCCGGCGATGACGCCTCGGGCTCCACCGGGGGCGACGACGCCTACGCCGCCGGGGACAGCCTCGTACCCGCGGGCGACTACGGCCCGGTCGTTTGTCCGCCCCCCGGCCCCTATGGCAACGGCTTGGGCGACACCCTCGAGAACATCACCCTGAGCGACTGCGACGGAAACAGCCACGACCTGTTCGACCTGTGCGAGGCACCCGCAGCCTGGCTTTTTCTCTACGCAGGTTGGTGAGGGGGCTGTAACCAGCGCGCCGGTACGGCGAGCATCCTCCACCAAAAATACCTAGACGACGGCCTCGAGGCCTTCTTCGTCATCACCTCGAACGATTTCAACGAGGACCCCGACGCGACCTATTGCAGCGAGAAGCGCGACTTCTTCGACCTCACCATGACCGTGTTGATCGATCCGGATCACCTGCTGCCGACCGCCCTCGGCACCGGGGTCAACGACATCGACCTCGTGCTCGAGCCCGGGATGCGGATCAACCACAAGACCGCGGCGGGCGGCGAGGCAGCCACGGAAGCCGCGATCCGGGACGCCCTCGGGATCTGATCACCGAGCCTGGGGCCTGTCCCCGCGAGCTCCCC
>JAUUZB010001129.1 GCA_030590185.1 Deltaproteobacteria bacterium | reverse complement strand
CGCTCACCGGCCAGCGCCCAGGCCTCCTCGAGCTCAGGGACGTCGAAGTTGCTGACCCCGAAGGCGCGGATCTTCCCCTGGTCGACCAACAGCTCGAAGGCCTCAAAAGTCTCGGCGAGGGTCACCGACGCGGGCCAATGCAACAGGTAAAGTTCGAGGTAATCGCTGCCGAGCCGGCTCAGGCTTCGCTCGCAGGCCGCGATGACCCGGGCGCGCGAGGCGTTGCTCGGCAACACCTTGGAGACCAGGAAGACCTCCTCCCGCCGGCCTGCGATCGCTTCGCCCACGACGCTCTCCACCGCACCGGAGCCGTACATCTCCGCGGTGTCGACGTGGGTCATGCCGAGGTCGAGGCCACGACGCAGGGCCGCGATGGCGGTCGCCCGGTCGTCCCCCTCTAGAGTCCAGGTGCCCTGACCGATGATCGCGATCGGACGTCCAGCGAGCTCACGGATTTGCATGGGCTACCGGATAGCCAGCCCCGGGCCGCGGCTCAAGCCGGGTCGTCGGTTCTGACGTCCGGCGAGCTGACGGGTTTGCATGGGCTATCGGATAGCCAGCCCCGGGGCGCGGCTCAAGCCGGGTCGTCGGTGTCGTAGGGATCGGCTCGCTCGCTGAGCGGATCGTAGCTGCAGAATAACCCCCGGTTGCAGCCCACCGGGTTGTGCATCACGAACACCAGCGGGCTCGTATCGCAGGCGTCACGGGGATCGCGCTCGTCGGGCCACAGGGTACGCAGCGGCCGGATTTGACCGCGCAGGGCTTCGATCTCGTCACAGGACACGCCGCGCAGGTGCAAGCCCATGGCGATGAACTGATCGAAATGCCGGCGGGAGGCGTCGGTCACGGCGTCGAGATCCTCGCTGCCGATGGGACCGGGCGCGAACACCCAGCGACCCTGGTGCTCGATGGCAAAGACCTGGCGCGTCTCGCCCGCGACGCTGAAGGCGACGTCATAACCTTCGAGGGCCGAGCCGCTGACCTCGTCGATGGCGAGTAGGGCTGGCTCCGCGACCCCGAAGTCGGATGTCAACACGGCGCGTAACTCCTGCACCGCGGCGGCGGGCAGCTCCGGAGCCTCCTCGGCGGCACCCACGCCCTCATCGGCGAAACCGCAGGAGTCCAAGAAACGCCGGGCGCTAAAATCTCGACCCAGGGCGTCCAGGGCGGTCCCGATGGCCTCCTCGCGGGCCTTGAACTCGGCGAGGGGATCCTCGGCGCGGCCGATGGAGATCATGGCCGCCGCCAAGGTGCGACGCGCACCCTGCTTGGTGGTGGGGAGATTCTGATCAAACATGTGCAAATTGCTCCAGCTCGCAGCCCGGGTAGTTTCGGCAGGGGAGCCCAGAGGTTGCGTCAATCTGCTCGGCCCAAACGGCCGCCTATACCCCGAGGTCGGTCTTGGTGAACAGGCTCTCGAACACCAGCCCGGCCCCTTCGATGTTCTCGCGCGCCCCCTCCTCGCGGTCGATGGTACCCACAATCTTGAGCACCTCGGCGCCGGCCTCCTGCAGCACCTTGGCCGCCTCGAGCACCTGACCGCCGGTGGTGCAGACGTCCTCCACCACCACCACCTTGTCGGTCGCCTCGAGCTTGCCCTCGAGCTGCTTGGCCGTGCCATAATCCTTCTTCTCGTTACGGATGTACACGCAGGGCAGGCCGCTCTCCAGACTGGCCGCGGTCACCAGGGGGATGCCGCCGAGCTCAGCGCCGGCGAGCATGGTGCAGTCCTCGGGGATGTGCTCCGCGAACAACTTCCCGAGCGCGCGCAGGATCTCCGGTTGGGTGCTGAACAGATACTTGTCCAGGTAGTAATGGCTGGTGCGACCGCTGCGCAGAGTGAATTCACCGCGCAACAGGGATACTTTGGCGATCAACGCCGCTAGCTCCTCACGCTTCATGTCTGACTCCCGGCAAAGAGATGGATGGCGATCCCGGCCGCCACGCCCACGTTGACGGAGTCGACCGGGTTGAACATGGGAATTTCGATTCGCGCGTCGGCAAAGGCGCGGGTCTCGGCCGCCAAGCCATCCCCTTCGTTGCCGACCAAGAGCACGGTTGGCTGCGCGGGGGCGGCGGCGACATCGGCGATCGGCACGGTGGCGTCGCCCGGGGTAACGGCCAGGATGCGATAGCCAGCGGCCCGCAGGTCCTCGAGGCCCTCGAGCCAGGGATCGAGCCGGGTGTAGGGCAGCTCGAGGCTCGCGCCCATCGACGTGCGGATCGCCTTGCGGTAGAGCGGCTCCACCGAGCGTGGGCTCAACAACACGCCGCCCACGCCAAAGGCGTAGGCCGTACGGAAGATGCTGCCCACGTTGTCCGGGTCGGTGACCGCTTCGAGGCCGACCAGCAACGCCTCGGTAACGAAGTCGGTGACGGGGAGCCGCTCGCCGACCTCCCCCACCGCGATGCAGCCCCGGTGGATCTCATAGCCGGTCACCGCCTCGAGCACGGCGCGCTCGGCCAAAAAAACCGTGGGGCCACCCTCCCCGGCGAGCCACGGGGCGAGCGCCTCGAGGGCAGACGGGGTCACGAACACCGAGCGGGTTACGAAGCGCTCGCTCTCCAGCAGCCGCCGCACCACCTCCCGGCTCTCGGCGATGAACACGCCCTGCTTGCGCACCAGCTTGGG
>JAUUZB010000796.1 GCA_030590185.1 Deltaproteobacteria bacterium | reverse complement strand
TGGCAGACCGGGTACTTGCTGCTCGTCTTCAACGTGCAGCAGGTGCAGGGCATGGATGTCTCGCTCTCGATCGAGGTGGAGGACGACGATGCCCTCGGTACGTGTACCGGCGACTCGGTGGCGTTGGTCGACGACCTCCAATTCGTGACGGTGTTGAATTGATGCGGAGCTGACATGAGCACCAGGAGTCTTCTTCCTCTTCTCCTCAGCCAGTTGATCGTCGCTACGGCGCTGGCCCAAACACCGGAGCCCGCGAGCGCGGAGCCGTCAGCCACCGAGGAGGGTAGAGATTTGATCGACCCCGGCGTTGCTGGGGGAGCCGCCGCGGCCCAGGATCCAGAAGGGCCGCAGGGGCCGCAAGAGCCAGAGGAGCCCCAGCCGATCGACCCGCAGGTGATCAAGTACGTCGATGCCGGCAAGTGGTGGATCAAGAAAAACTCCCTCACCAAGGCCCGCGATCGCCTCCTCAAGGCGGTCACCCTCGCCCCCAACCTGCCAGAGGGTCGATACCTGCTCGGCCAGGTCCTGTACGGGCTCGAGGATTTTCAGGGCGCCACCGACAACCTCAGCGAAGCGGAGAAGCTCGGCTTCCCGGCGGCGGACATCCAGACCATGCTCGGCCTCTCCTTTGCCCGCCTCGATCAGCTCGAGAAGGCCAAGGAACACCTGATCCGCGCCCAGAGCTCCGACCCCAACAACCCGGAGGTGCCCTACCGACTCGCGCTCATCGTCTACGGCCAGGCCCAGAGCCCGGCGGAGCAGCGCCTAGCCACGGCGCCCTTTCAACGCACGGTTGAGCTCGATCCCAAGAGAACGGACGCCCACTATCACCTCGGGCTAATCGCCCACGCCAACGCCGAGCCCGAGATGGCGAAGGGCCACTTCGAGGCGGCCTACGCCCTGAGCTCCCGTCACCTCGACGTGATCCTTCACCTCGGGCGCATCACCTTTGCGGCCAAGGATCTAAAAGCGGCCGGCACGTATTACCTCGCCGCCATCCGCCTCAAGCCGAGCAAGGAGCAACAGATCGAGATCGCGCTGACCCTCGCTGAGGTGGAGTTCGCGGACAACAATCGTTCCCAGGCCTACAAATTTCTACAGAGCACCCTCGGTTGGGACGCGAACAACGGGCGCGCCAATTATCTGATCGGCGTGATCCTCATGGACGAGGGCAAGACTAAAGAGGCCGCGGCCTACCTCGCCAAGGCCGCCGAGGTCGACGCCGAGAACGCCGACGCCCACTATCGCTTGGCGCTGTTGCGGTTCCGGGCCGACGACAAACCAAACGCCCTCGAGGACTTTCGCGCCGGCCTGGCCATCGACGCCAAGAACGCCGACGCCCATTACCACGTCGGGATCATCACCACCGAGCGCAAGGAGTACCGCGAGGCGGAGGCCGCCCTGGAAAAGGCGGTCACCCACGACGCCGAGCTCACCGACGGTCACTACCGCCTCGGCATGCTGCGTCTCCGGCGGGGCGCGCCAGCCCGCGCCGCCAAGGATTTCGAGCGGGTGCGCGAGCTCGACGCGGCCCATGTGGGCGCCAACTTCGAGCTCGGACGGATGGCCTTTGAGAAGAAGCAGCTCGAGAAGGCCGCGGGTTACTTCGAGACCGTGGTGGCCGGGGCCGCGGACAACACGGACGCCCACCAATACCTCGGGTTGATCGCCTTTGCCGACGAGAAGACCTGGAAAAAAGCCGAGGCCGAGTTGCGCATCGTCATTGGTCAGGACACCACCCGTACCATCGCCCACCACAAGCTCGGCCTCATCCTCCACGCCCGCAACGACCTCAAGGAAGCGGCCAAGAGCTTTGCCACCGTCCTCTCCCTCGATCCCACCCACCTCGAGGCGAGCTATCTGCTGGGCAAGATCGCCCTGGCCGAGGGTTCGCCCCAGGAGGTGGAGCTCTACTTTAGGAAAGTGGTCGGCATCGATCCCAACCGCGCCGACACGCACTATGAGCTCGGCCTGATCGCCTACGGCGCCGGTCGCCTCGACGAGGCGCAGAAGGCGCTCGACACCGCGGTGGAGCTCGACAACAAGAACGACGACGCCCACTACCGGCTGGCGCTCATCCATTTCGAGAAGAAACGCATCGACCAGGCCGAGAAACACTTCTACGAGGTGCTGGGACTGGCGGCCACCCTCGGCGCCGATTCCACCAAGTGGCCAACGGCGGTCCGGGCGCGCACCACCGAGGCCCACTATCACCTCGGTCTCATCCACTTCGGACGCCAGGCCAACGTTCAGGCTCGCAAGCACTTCCAACGGGCGGTGGCCGGCAAGCCTGCCAAGGAAAAGATCGTCAACGCCCACTATCACCTCGGCTTGATCGCCCTGGCCGCCAAACCCAACCCAGCCCTGGACGTGGCCGAGCAGAGCTTCAACGCCGTCCTCGAACTCGATCCCACCCACCTCGAGGCCGGCCACCAGCTCGGTGTGTTGGCCTTCGACTCCGGCCGCCTCGAGCTCGCCGAGACCCGCCTCGAGGCAACCGCCGACCGGGACCCGCAACGGGCAGACGTCCGCTATCGCCTCGGCCTGATCTACTACCGCTCCGAGCGTTTTGACGAGGCCGCGGTTGAGATGGACGCGGTCGCCACGCTGGAGCCCAACCACCAGGACGCCCAGTATCACCTGGGGCTCCTCGACTACGCGGCGGAGCGCGCCGACCAGGCGATCGAGCGTTTTGAAAAAGTCGTTGCCCTGGCGCCGGAGGCGATTGAGGCCGAGCCGCCGGAGGTCAAGCGCCGCGTGGTCGACGCCTACGATCACCTCGGCCTGATCTTCTATGGCCGCAAGGAGTACGGGCGCGCCCAGACGATGTTCGACAAGACCACCAAGCTGGACCCGACCCGTTCGAGCGCCTACCTGCACCTCGGCACCATGGCCTTCAACGCCGGCAAGCTCGACGAGGCCTACGCGCTGCTCGAGAAGGTGGTCGCGGTCGAGCCCAACAACCTCGAGGCGAACCATCAGCTCGCCCTGGTTACTCTTGGCCAGGGAAAGAAATCCGAGGCGGAGCGTTTCCTCAAAAAGGTGGTCGGCCTCGATCCGCGCCGCACGGTTGCGCATTACCAACTCGGCCTGCTGCTCTACGAGCGCGGCGCCCTCGACGACGCGGCCACCGCCTTTGAGACCGTGATCGATGCTGAGCCGGATAATCTAGTAGCGACCTTTCACCTCGGCCTGATCCACTACCGCAAGGCAGAGTACGAGCCGGCCCTCGGTTTTCTGACGCGCGTCTTGGAGCTCGAGGAGGGTCACCTGGAGGCCAATTACCACCTCGGCCTGATCTACATGGCGCTCGAGGACTGGCCCCACGCCGAGCGCCGTTTCCAGCGCGTGCTAGCCGCGCCCCCTTCGCCCCGCCACAAGGAGGCGAACTTCCACGTCGGCGAGATCTACGAGGCCAAAAAAGATCACAGCGTCGCCCTCGAGCACTACAACCTCGCCCTGGCCATCGACGTGGCGTACACCGACGCCCTCTTTCGCAAGGGCATGGTCTTTGTGGCGCTGCGCAAGCCGGAG
>JAUUZB010000982.1 GCA_030590185.1 Deltaproteobacteria bacterium | reverse complement strand
TTGGAGGTCATGGCGTCAAAGGCGTCTGCCACCGCGATGATGCGGGAGGGGAGTGGGATCTCCTCGCCGCGGAGACCATCCGGATAGCCGGTCCCGTCCCAACGTTCGTGGTGGTGCTTGACCAGACGCGAAACCTCCCCGAGGAACTTGAGCGGGCCGAGGATGACGTTTCCGAAGGTTGGGTGCTGGCGGATGACTTCCATCTCTTCGGCGGTCAGCTCCCGAGGGGCGAGCAACACCGCGTCGCGGATGCCGATTTTGCCGATGTCGTGCAGCAGGGCGCTGTTGAAGATGAGGACGCAGCCCTCGTCGTCGAATCCGAGCTCGACGCCGATCTTGCGAGATAGGTTGGCGACCCGCTCGGAGTGGCCGCGCGTGTAATGGTCGCGAGCCTCGAGCGCCTTGGCCAAGGATTTGAGGGTGTCGTAGTAGACCCGTTGGGTGTCCTCGAACAGGCGCGCGTTTTCGATGGCGATGGCGGCCTGGGCGGCGAGGGTTTCGAGCAGTTGGCGTTCGTTGTCGCCGAGCTTGGCATTGGCGATGCGTGCCAGCTCGAAGACGCCGATGGTGCGCTCGCCGATCTTGAGCGGTAGATGATACCTGGTTACCTCGTCCGGGTCGCCAGAGATCACCCCGGCTTGGGCCATCACCCTTAGCTCCTTGGTCTCCTCGTCCATCAGCTTGATGGCGCCGCTCGAGGAGGCGACCAGCTCGCCTGACATTTCGAGGATCGCCTCGAGGGTCTGGTTGAGATCGAGGCTGGAGGTGATCGCCTGCCCGGCCTGGTGCAGGGTGGTCAGCTGCTTGATTTGGTCTTCGAGGCTGCGGTTGGCGTCGGAGATTTGGGATGCGTAGGCCTCGAGCTCGGTGTTGAGGCGACTGACTTCGTCGACGTTGACCTTGAGCCGCTCGTTGGCGGTCTCCAGGCGGTGAACCAAGCGGGCGTTGAAGAGCGCCGCCGCAGCCTGGTCGGCAAAGGCCTGGAAGAGGTCGAGGTCGCTGTCGTTGAAGGCGTTCGCGTCCTTGCTCTCGGTGTCGAGAACCCCGAGCAGCTCCCCGCGCACCCGCATCGGCACAGCCATCTCCGACTGCCCGCCCGCGACGCCGTCTAGATAGCGGTCGTCCGCCGCCACGGCGGTGATCAGGGTGGCCTCGCCGGTGGAAGCGACGGTGCCGGTGACCCCTTTGCCGACGGGGATGCGCAGCCCGAGCTCGGTGTCGTAGCCCTTGGCGGTTTGCAGCACCAGCTCTTCGGCGTCCTGGTCGAGGATCAACACGGCGGTGCGCTCGAGCCCCAACGCGCGGGTGGCGGCGGTCAGGATTTGCTCGAGGATTTCGTCGCTGTCGTGAAGGGTGTTTAGGGCGTGGGCGCTGCGGGTGATCTGGCGCAGGCGCCGGGCCCGGTCTTCCAGATCGGAGAGCAGGCGGGCGTTGCGGATGGCGGTGGCGACCTGGGCGGCAAAGGCGTTGAAGACCTCGCGCGCGACTTCGCCAAAGGAGCTGATGTTGTCCCCCTCGGCGTCGAGGACACCGATCACTTCGCCGTCGATCTCGAGGGGCGCCACCATCTCGGCCTGGGTGCCGTTGACGCCGCCGGAGATGTAGCGCTCGTCGGCGCTGACGTCGGGCACGAATTCCGGCACCCCCGAACGGAAAACGGCGCCGGTGACCCCGCGATCGCTCGGGATGACCATGCCCTCGATACCCTTGGGGCGCAGCGCCTTGATCACCTCGAGGGTGCGGCCCTTGGGGTCGGCGAGGAGGACCGCGAGGTTGTTGAAGCCGAGCGCTTCGTTGGCCAGCTCCATGATGCGGGTCAGGAGGCGTTCCGGGTCGAGCACGGAATTCAAGGCGCAGGCGGCGCGGTTGAGCAGCTCGAGGCGACGGGCCCGCTCGGCCGCCTTCTCGAGGGCCCGGCCGTGACGCATCGCCCAAGCTGCCTGCTCGCCGAAGGCGGCCAGCAGCGCCATATCCTCTTCACCAAAGGCGGCTTCGCGACTCTCCACGTCGAGGACGCCGATGACCTCGCCGTCGACGATCAACGGCACCGCCATCTCTGAGATCGCCTGCGACACGCCCGCCACGTAGTCCGATTCCTGGGTGACATCGGCGACCAGGCGAGGCTCCCGGGTGGCGGCGACCGTGCCAGCCACGCCCTCGCCAACCCTGGCGTGATAGCTCTCCACGACCTCGGCGTCGTAGCCCCGCGCGGCGCAGATGCGGAGTCGGTCCTCCCCGGGTACCCGCAGGAGCACCGCCGCGGTGTTGCGCTCGAAGACGCTCTGCACCACGTCCAGCATGCGCTCGAGCAGTTGTTGCTCGTCGTCGGCAGTGGACAGCTGATGAACAGCTGCGTTGAGTCGTTTGAGCTTCAGGGCCAGGTCCGGCATCAACTTCTCCGGCGCGGCGGACTTCTAGCGCCGCTCCTATCAAATAACGGCCGCTTGGATCGACCTAGTTAGTCGAGAAAGCCGTCTTTGTGCTAGGAGGGATCCATGGCTCTCCAGCTGCTCATTTTGACCCTCCTGGCCGGCTCCGGTGGTCCCGGTGAGCTGTCGGCGGTCAAGGATAGCGCCCAGAGCGGCCCGATAGACTTCACCTGTGAAGCGATGCAGCTGTTCTCCAACCCGAACCGGGCCATCTGCAACCGGGAGGTGGTGGTGCGGCGCGGAGAGCTCTTCCTGTGCTGTGAGCGCTTCGAGGGCTACATGGATGAGCAGGGGGGCTGGGAACGGCTGATCTGCTACCAGCGAGTCCGCGCCCAACGCCGCGGCGAGATGATGTGGGCCGACCGGGCCACTTTCATCTTGGCGACCAACGACCTGATCCTGACCGGTCACCCTAAACTACAACGCGGCAAGAGCGTGCTCTCCGGCGAGCGGATCGTGGTCGATACCGAGCGCGATCAGGCTCACATCGAGCAACCCCGCGGTCGGTTGGAGCCGGCCACCCGAGAGCCGGTCGATGCGGCGCAGCTGCCACTCACCGGGGAGCTGCCCCGCAAGTGCCCCATCCCGGCCGCGCCGCCGGAACCCAAGTGAG
>JAUUZB010000886.1 GCA_030590185.1 Deltaproteobacteria bacterium | reverse complement strand
CGCCCGGGCCCGGGGGGAGGCTCAGGGTTGAGGGATGTCTGGGGCGGTGCCCGCGACGGTTACCAGAAAACGCGTGATCGCCTCGACCTCCTCCGGTGGGATCGGCGTTCGGCTGCGGGCGGCCATCTCGCGCACCCGAGCCGGCCAGTCGAGGTCAGGCCTCTGGTCCGGCAGGTAGAGCCCGTGACAACCACCACAACGACGGACGTAGAGATCGCGGCCGCGTTCCAACTCGGCGAGGCTGGTGCCGGGCCAGCGCTCGGCGGCCCAGCTCTCGTGAAGGGAGGTCGGCCGGATCAACTGCGCCGCGCAGGCGGATAGCAGGCCCAGCAACAGGAGGCTGACCCACGCACGGGTGCGGTGCATCTCGGCCACCTCTTAGAGATGCACCCCCACCAGCAAGCGGCTGGTGAGGTATTCGTGATCATCCAACACCAACAAACTATCGGCGCTCGGGTCCGGGCCGCGATAGATGGCCGGCAGCTGCGGCATCACCGTGACCGCCACCCACCAGCGGTCCGCGGCGTAGCTCAGGGTCGGCCCGGCAAAGAGCGCCGAGTGCGTCAGGCCGTCGGCGCGAAAGGCGGTGTCGCTCAGCAACTCGAGACCGAGCGCCAGGCGGTCGGTGATGAAGTAGGCCGCTCCCGCGACGACTCGAACCACCGCTTTGGTCTCCACCTCGACCTGCTCGAATTCCCACTCAAACTCGCCCACGAGATTGACAGCGAGCAACAGGGCGCCGAATCGTTTGTCCAACAGGACCTTGGCCTCGAGCTCCACCTCGGTGGGGCCGCCGCTGAACTCGAGATAAAGCGCCGACCCGATTACGTCCGCGACCGGGTCGGAGAGCTCGAATTTCCACTCTGACGTGATGCCGGAAAACTCCGACTCGCTCTGCAGCCCGTTGCCGGGGACCGCTTTGTTGATCGTCTTGGCGTTGAGGTAGAGCGCCGTCTGTAGGCGGTCCGTGAGCCCAATCTCGAGCTCGATGCTCGCCTCGAGCCGGCTGTAAAAGCTCTCCCGGTGGTACCGCCAGGTGAGCCACGGCTCCACCTCGATGTCGCCGGGGTTGAGCACGCCGGTCTCGTACACGTAGGTGAAGCGCCGCTCCGATGCATGGGCGACGCCGGCTGTGCAAAGGGCCAGGATGATGCCAAACCCCGTGAAAACTAACGGCAAAATACTCTTTCGATGCATCCCGGACTCCTTTGGGTTCGATGGTCGTTGTTAGGCCAGCCTAACAGACAAATCCACAAAAAAAGGGGCGCAGCTGACTGCGCCCCAATCTAGATTGGCTGTTAGGCTTGACTACCAGCAGAAGTCCGGTCTGTCAAGTGACGGCACTAGTGTCTCTCTCGGCCCGACTCAGCCTCGCCGGTTCAGGATCACCTCGATCTGATCCATGATCCGATTCATGCGCGCCACCAACGCCTCGTAGGGCGCCACGGTTGCCAAATCGACTCCAGCTTCTTTGAGCAGCTCGTACGGGTACTCCGACCCACCGGCCTCGAGCACCGCCAGGTACCGATCACGGGCCCCCTGTTTGCCGTCGAGCACATCCTTGACGAATAGGGACCCGGCCGCGATGGAGGTCGCGTACTTGTAGACGTAGAAATTGTAATAGAAGTGCGGAATGTACGCCCACTCGATGGCGTACGCATCATCGATGGTCATCACCCCGGCGTCGTGGCCGTGGTAGCGCTTCAGGATGTCCAGGTAGATCTCGGTGAAACGCTCACCGGAGAGCGCCTCGCCCTTCTCGACCTCTTCGTGAATCTTCAGCTCATACTCAGCGAACATCGTCTGCCGGTAGAAGGTTCCGCGCAGACCTTCGAGGGCCGAGCCGAGGTAGTAGAGCTTCTCCTCATCGGTCTTGGCGGTCTCGAGCACGTGGTGAAGGAGCAGGCCCTCGTTGAACGTCGACGCGACCTCGGCGACGAAAATCGCGTAGTCAGCGGTGGCGTACGGCTGGCGGGTGTTGGCCAGGTGGCTGTGAATCGCGTGGCCCCACTCGTGGGCGAGGGTGGAGACCGACGCGTAGTCATCGTTGTAGTTCATCAAGACGTAGGGGTGCACGTCGTAGGCGGCGCCGGAGGAGTACGCGCCGGAGCGCTTGCCCGAGCGGGGATACGTATCCATCCAGCGCTCGCCAAAGCCCTTCTTCACGGTGGCCACGTAGTCCGCGCCGAGTGGCGCGAGCGAGGTGAGCACCAGCTCCTGTCCGCGGGCGATGGGGAATGTTAGATCGGTGCTGACCAGCGGTGGGTAGATGTCGTGGTAGCGCAGGTCTTTGATCTCGAGCATCCGGCCGCGTAGCTCGAAGTAGCGATGTAGGGTCGCGAGGTTCTCGTTGGTCGTGTCGATGAGGGTGCGGTAGACCGTCTCCGGAACGTTGTCGGCCCCGAGGGCGCGCGCCAGGCAGGTGGGGTAGTTGCGCGACTGGGCGTAAAACTGATCCTTCTTGAGCTGCGAGTAGAGCGCCACCCCGAGGGTCTGCTGGTATTCGTTGAGCTTGCTCCAGAAGGCCCCAAAGACCGCCACGCGGTCGGCACGGTTGGGGAGTGAACGATATTTAGTATGACCCGATTGATCGAGGCGAACCTGGCGCTGGTCGGAGAGGGTGATCGTCGGCCAGGGCAGCTCGGCATTGGTAAACACCCGGTAGAGGGAGGCGGGGGTGTCGGCGATCATGCTGGTTGCCGCCAGCAGCTTCTCCCCGGCGGCGTCGAGGGTGTGGGGCGCCTGGCGCAGGGTGTCGTCGAGGGGGTGGGTATAGATCTTCAGGCGCGGCTCAGCGGCGATGAAGGACTCGACCTTCTCGCGACCGACGCTCAAGATCTCCGGGTCAAAAAAGCTCGCCTTCTGCGAGGCGGCGGTCGCCAACACGTGGGCCTTTTGCTTCTTCTCGAGCTGCTTGGCGTCGCGGGTGTCGACGTCGGAGCGCTTGGCCGCGTAGGAATAGATGCGGCCGAGTGTCTTGTCGATGCCGTAATAGAGGTCGAGGCAGTCGGCGAGCTTGGCGCCGCTCTCGCCGAGGGTGCCCTTGCAGGCGTCGAGCTCATCGAGACGCGCCTCTAGGGCCTTCACCGCTTCGGCCCAGGCTTCGTCGGTGGGGTAGAGATCGGTCAGGTTCCAGCGCTGCTCGAGATCATCGGAAGGCGCGTTGGCAGGCACGTTCGACTCCGCGGTTGGGGTGTCGCCGATCTCTTTGCAGCTCAGGGTGGCGATGATGAGGGGGAGACAGACGACCAGTGAGTAGCGACGCATCG
>JAUUZB010000016.1 GCA_030590185.1 Deltaproteobacteria bacterium | reverse complement strand
GTTGCTTCCCAACCCCGCCGTAGTTCTGGGCTAGCTCGTACGGCTCCCGGCTACGCTCAAGGGATGCCAAACAACCGGGTCTCGCCATCCTCCCGCAACAGCTCGATGAAACTCGCGCCACGCTCGCTCACCCCGAGGGCGAGGCGGGCTCGCTCCTCACGATCACCGAGCACCAGGGTCGGCCGGCCGGCCTCGGTGACGTCCAAGACGGCCCTGATATCGCCACCCCCATCGCGAACCACCACCCGGGCGCGACCGCCATCCGCGACGCTCAACTCGAGGCGCGCCGCGCCGTCACCGTCGCGCAGGGCGAAACAGACGCCGTCCTTATCCTCCACCCCGATCTCAGCGCGCACCCGATCGTGATCATCGCGCAGGATCAACCGGCGCGCCTCGATCACCCCAAACTCCCTGTTCGGCGTCGTCGTCGCCGTGGCCGCGGGCTCGCTGGCCACCGCCAGAGAGAGCCCCCCCCCGAGGGACGGCCGCGCCGAGCTCAGATCATCGAGAGGATTTTCGGCGATGGTCTTTCGTCTTGCCATGATGAGCTGCTCCTAGCGATGACCTCTGCCGCGAGGCCACGATAGTCCGCCGCCCCGGTGCTGCCAGGCGCGTAGCGGGTGATGGGTTGACGGAAGGAGGGCGCTTCGGCGAGGCGCACGCTCTCGGAGATGACAGTATCGAAGACCAACTCAGCGAAGCGTTCCCGCAGACTCTCCACCACGTCCCGCGCGTGTCGGGTCCGGCGATCGACCCGGCAGGCCACGATGCCAAAGAGCTCGAGCTCCGGGTTCAATCGGCCCTTCACTAGCTCTGCGGTGTGCAGCAGCTGCACCAAGCCGGAGAGCGCCATGACGTGGGCCTCGACGGTCAGTAGGAGGTCGGCGGATGCGGCGAATGCGTTGTGGGTCAACAGGCCGAGGGAGGGTGGGCAGTCGAGCAAGAGGTAGTCAAACCGACCGTTCGGCAGCCGCTCGATGCTGCGCCGCAAGAGCTGCTCGGCACCGACCTCGGCAGCGAGTTTCTTCTCCACGCCCATCAGGCCGGGTGAGGCCGGCGCCAGCCAGAGGTTCTCTTCGCCGGTGGGCGCCAATACGTCGGCGAGCTCCGCATTGCCACACAGCACGTCGTCCATGCCCCGATCGGGGTCGGTCGCCCCGAGCCAATGGGACGTCGAGCACTGCGGATCGAGATCGCCGAGGAGGACCGTGTAGCCCTGTTCGCCGAGCGCCGCCGCGAGGTTGACCGCGGTGGTGGTCTTGCCGCTGCCGCCCTTGTGGTTGGTGACTGCAATCGTTCTCATGACTCGTCACCCCCGGTGCTGGTCCCGTGATCGACCCCGGTCCATGGACCGCGGCGTAGGGTTTAACATGCAGAAAATGCGCCACGCGACGGTTGGGTGGCCGGCCGCAGAAAACACCCGACGTCGAGACGGGTTACAGGTTCTTGGCCTCCTCCCGGGGTCGAGAGGAGTGTGGCCCGGTTGAATGGATGCGTGGGGATCGCGCGGGTCAGGGGATCGGGCGCGTGTCTCTCACGCATCCGCCCACCTACACGTGTTGCCGCTCTCGGTGTCGGAAATACTCGATGGTGCGGGCAAAGGCTTCCTCTTCTGAATAGATCGGGGCGTAGCCGAGATCGCGAGCCGCCTTGTCGCTGACGAAGGTGAAGTCCTGGGTGACGAAGTCGACGGCGAAGCGGCTAACCACCGGGTTGAAACGGTAGATCGGTCGCAACAACCAAGCGCTGAGCTCCATGGCCACGCCCACACTGTACATCAGGGCCTTTGGCAGGCGGGTGCTGCGCATCTGGAGCCCTGTCCCCTCGATCACCGGTTGGAGGTAGTCGAAGAAGTTCTGGGCGGGGAAATCGGTGATGAAATAGACCTGGCCGGCGGCGGCCGGGTCCTGGTCATCGAGCAGGGCACGACCGGCGAGCAGGTGGCCATGGGCGACGTTGCCGACGTAGACGTGTTGAAAGTGCGCGCTGCCGTCACCGACGCGGAAGAGCATCCCGCGCCGGGCCATCTCCACGAGCGAGCCGATGTGGTAGGGGTCGCCCTCGCCCCACATGCCGCAGGGGCGGATGGCGGCGGTGCGCAGGTCACCGTTGGCGGCTATCACGGCGCGCTCCGCTTCGGTTTTGGTCCGGCAATAGGCGTTCACGTAGCGACTGGGGTAGGGGAGGCTCTCATCGCCGTCGCGGATCGGCTCGCCGGTGTACACCACGTCTTCGCTGCTGGTGGCCACCAGGGCGCGGACCCCCGCGGCGCGGCAGGCGTTGATGACGTTGTCGGTGCCCGCTGAGTTCACTGCCTCCAGTAGAGATTCAGGATGTTGGCCCCAGTCGATGATGGCGGCGCAGTGGAACACTAGATCAACGCCCTCACAGACCGCCCGCAGGTCGTCGGGGTTGCGGACGTCGGCCTTGGCGGCGACGACACCGTCATGCTCGACCGGGCGCACGTCCACGGCGCGGATTTCACCCGCCTGGAGAACCGCGTCCGGCCTCTGGAGCTCGCGGATGATGGCGCCGCCGAGAAAGCCGGCTGCCCCGGTGATCAGGATGGTCGGTTTTTTGTTGCTCACGGGGCGGCTCCCTATGGCCATCCCGCCGCCGAGGCAAGCGGCTTGAACCCGAGGCCTGCTTGGCGTAGCGAATGCCTGCCGTGATCAAGCTGCAGTTTCTCCTCTGGTCCACCGCCGAGCGGCGGCACCCTGTTTTCGCCGCACAGGTGATGGAGGAGCTCGCTCCTGAGCTCCTGGCGACCGGTCTCTCCGGGCTCAAGCTCACCCTGACGGTCGAGTCGCCGCCGAGGTTATCGGTGATCCCGTTCGCCCGCCGGCCCGTCGCGTTGGTCTCGGTCGAGAGCGCCGATGCGTCTGTGACCGCCGAGCTCACCGCCCTTTGTCGCCGCGACGGGTTTCGTCTCGGGGGCTACCGCGTGGTGGAGTCAACCCCGGTCGCCTACGGCCGCCTCTGGCCGGACGGCGAGGAGACACCGGGGGTTGTGCTGCTCACCCTGTTCAACCGTCGAGCTGGATTGAGCGACGAGGTCTTCATCGAGCGTTGGCACGGCAGCCACACGCCGCTATCCCTGCGCATCCACCCGCTCTGGAACTACGTGCGCAACCGGGTGGAGGAGCCCGTGGTGGATGACTCGCCGGCCTTCGATGCCATCGTCGAAGAGCACTTCCGCGAGCCCAGCGATCTCATGAATCCGCTGCGCTTCTTCGGCGGTCCGGTTCACATGTGGCCCAACATGGTCCGGGTCCTGTGGGACGTGCGACGTTTCATCGACATGGGCACGATGGAGACCTACCTGGTTCGCGAGCACCACCTGAGGTCGTCCTGAACCATCGTAAAATGGTCTAGACCATCTTACGATGGTGCGTCGAACGGTCGGGCCGCGGCTATCGGTTGAGTAGCACCCGAGGCCACCACCCGGCGCCCCGGTGGCCCGTCACCAGGACAGCTTGGCCACGAACACGTCCGGTTGGGGATCGGTCTCAATTTGATCCGCTTTTAGGATTTTGCCGCCGAGGTTGATCTCATCCGCGAAGGTCCCCGCCAGGATCACCTTCCCAGCTTTGTTGATCGCCACGCCGCCGGCGCCGCCCCGATAGTTGCTCGCCAACAGCGCGCTGCCGACGGCCTTACCCTGTGGGGAGTAGATGCCCACGAAGATGTCGGAGGTGCCGGCGGCGGTCAGTCGGCCATGGCCGAGATCGATGCCGAGGGAGGCGTTGCCCGTGACAAAGACCCGGCCTTGCTTGTCGATGGCCAGCTTCGGGAATGCCTGATCGTGGATCCCACCAAAGCTGTGGCTCCAGAGTCGGCGACCGTCGCGATCGAACTTGCCCACGAAGAGGTCCAGGGCGTCCTCGCTCGTGTGGGCGTAATCCTCTCCCTTGACCTCGCCCCAAAAGCCCCTGGCCATGATGACGTTGCCGGCTCGATCGATGACCGCGGAGAACCCCATGCCTTGGTCAAAGCTATACTGAAGTCGGTTGCTGACGATTGGTTTTCCCCCCTGGGTTAGCCGCAGCGCAAAGACGCCGCGTTCCGGGAGGTCGGGGCCGAGGGGCTGCAGGGCGCTCTTACCCATCTCGCCGCCCCCGACGTACTGCCCCACGAGGACCGTCTCGTCGCGGTGGAACCCGATCGCCTCGGCCCAGACCCGTTGGCGCGTCTCCCCGAGCTGCTTGAGCCAGATCGGCTGGCCGCTGGGGCTGAGCTTGGCGATGAAGAGGTTGCCCGGGCCCTCGCTCGTCAAGCGGCGGCCGCCGACCTCGAGGGTCTCGGGAAAGGTACCGGTCACCAGGATCTCACCGCTGGGGGCCAGGCCAATTTTTTGGACGGAGCCCTTGGGCACCTGGATGAGCTGCAGCCATCCGTAAGCACCACTGGGGGCGTACTTGACCAGGAAGCCGTGGGTGGCGGGGAGCTCGATGGCACCTCGACCAAAATCGACCGTGCCGCTGACCATGCCCAACACATAGATGTTGCCGGCCGTATCGGTCGCCAGGTCGGTCGCCGAGATTGTGGTCGCGGCGATGGCCTTGTGCCAACGCGCCTCCCCATCCGCACCGAGAAAGTAGAGTACGATCGAGCTGCCCTCGGCGGCTGGTGCCACACCGGGCTTCGGCTCGAGCGCGCCGCGCACCACGATCACGGTCGCACCCTTTGGGGTCACAGCCAGGCCGGTGACGGAGTCGTGGCCACGGCTCCCGAGTCGTGTACTCCACAGGTGGAAGGACTCCAGGCCGAGCTTCGTGCTCACCGGCTGTGCCCCGGCCTCCGGCAACGGATCGAGGGCGCCCGGGGGGATGGGGGTTGGTGGATTGGCGCCGGTCGCGCCGGCTCCCCCGGTGCCGAGCAGCCCCGGTTGCTCGGCGGAGGGCTCCACTCCCGGTGCCAGGCGAACGGGGCTCTCGGTGTCCCCGGGGACGGTGTCCTGTTTTGCACCGCCCCGCTCGGCATCGGCAAAGGCGCCCTCGCGCGGTTCCATGAACAGCGCCACCGTGGCCGTCAGCAGATCGTTCGGGCGACGGTCAAAGGCAAAGATGGAGAGGGCGATCAGGCCGCCCTGCAGCAAGGCGAGCACTACGACCAGCGCCAGGCGAGTCTTCTCCGCTGCCACCTCACGGCGATGGAGCAGGCTGAAGAACCAGAAGGCCACGATGGTCGGCGCCACCAGGGCGCTGCCGATACCGATGCCCAGCCTGGCCCACAGCGGCCAATCGAGCGGCACCATGGCGAGGACCGCCGCAAAGGCGACCACCGTCCACAGCAGAACGAGCAGGAAACCTATCAGCCTCGCCATGGGGAGCTGATAGCCTCAACAGCCCATGAGAGCTAGCCTGGGCTGTTCATTTGCGGCAGCGACTCATTGAGGTACGCAATGATCGCGGTCACCTGAGAATCATCGATGCCAGCGCTCAGGCGGCTCTCGAAGTCCTGACGCTCCGCCGGCCGCATCGAGCTCCACAGGCCCCCTTCAATCAACTGATAGCGCCCGCCATGATTGAACTCCGCGCGGAGCTCCTTGGCGCTGATTCTACCGTCATCGTTTTTGTCAAACAGGGCGATCGCCTTCTTGAATGCTGGCGATGCATTTGCAGGAACGGGCTTGTTCGACATGAAGGCGCTGGAAATCCAATCCTGCGCGTCGTCCACCGAATTCCCAACCTTGGCGGCGGCCATGCGGGCCAAGGCCCCCATCTCTTCTAGTACTCTGGGCATGCCATTCTCCCTATGGTGATTGTCGTCGCTCAAACGAACGAGCGGCCCCTGTTCAGGCGAGCCACTATAGCCACATCTAGGCCTTTTGGTACACCGGCCAAGGGGAGCAAATCCCCCGCTCACCCCCTGAGCAACCCCTTTGCCGCCTCGAGCTGCTCCGGCAAGCAAAACACCCGCGACACACCAACTTCGTCATCGAACCGTCGATACAGCGGCGAGTAATCCTCGATGCGACTCACCCGGCCGACCTCGGGCTCGAGCACCAACAACGGGAAGACGTGCTCGCGCTTCTTGACGTACTTGGACAGCACCGCCTTCTTGCGCACCCGGAAGAAGTCGATGCCACCCTCGCGCAACCGCGCATCTAATGTTGCGTCCTCGGAGGCATCACCGCTGTCGTGGGTCTCCACCAGCAAGCGATAGGCCCGTCGCCGTACGATGGCGCGCGCCCAGGGGCTCGATGAGGCCCGCAGGGCGCCCATCAGCTGCACGTCATCCGTTTCCAGGTACGCCGCCGACGCGCTCGGCAGGGTGTACTCCCCCGACTCGTAGAACCGCCTCAGCATGTGGTCGAAGCAGATCGCCGTGTGGTGGTAATAGATCGACAGGAACATGTGGTAGCGGGCCAACAGATAGTTCTCAAAGGCCCACACACCCTTGTGCTGCAACGCCACGTGCCATTGACCGTCCTGCTCCACCGCGGTCAGGCTACGGACTAGCCAGCTCTCGTCGAAGTTGCCGTAGTTGACGCCGCAGTAATAGGCGTCACGCCGCAGGTAATCCATGCGGTCGGCGTCGAGCTCACTCGAGACGATTTGGGACAGTAGGGGCAGCAGATCGACCTGCGCCCCGCCCACCGTCACCCGGAAGGCGTCGGGATCCCCGGGGGGCGGCCTGCCGAGCACCAACGCCGCGAGGCGCGCACCGCTGATGCCATCGTCGCCGAGTGACGTCTCGATGATGCCGGTGAGCTCGGAGTCGACCAACAGCTTGACCGTATAGTCCTCGTGACAGGCCTGGCGGTCGGTGCCCTCGTACCAGTCGTCGAGTCCAAGGGCGCCCAACGGCGGCATCACACGCTCGGAGACGTGGCTCATCGGCGCGTGGCCGAGGTCGTGGCAGAGCACCGCGAGGCGAACCGTTTGACCTAGCCGGTGGCGCTCCGCGGTGTCGATCGGCAGGGAGTCCAACAGCCTCTCCGCCATGCGAGTGGCCATCGCCATCGACCCGAGGCTGTGGGCGTAACGGTTGTGGGTGGCGCCCGGGAAGGCGAGCTCGGTGAAGCCGAGCTGCTTGATGTAGCGCAGGCGTTGCACCGGCCGCGAGTCGATCAGCTTGATCTCGGCCGGGGTGATCTCGATGGCACCCGAGATCGGGTCGTTGATGACGACCATGGCTCAGTGAACCTCCGTTAAGGCGAAGCGTCGGCGCCGGTGAGCATGCAGCACTTTTTGTACTTCTTGCCGCTGCCGCAGGGACAGGGATCGTTGCGTCCAACCTTGGCGCCGCCGCGCTTGACCGTCTCCTGTTTGGTCGCCTTGCGCGGGCCGCCGAGTTTCATCTGTTTGCGCTGCTTTTCCCGTTGGGCGACGAGGCGGGATTCGTACTCGTTGGCGGTCTCGGCCTGGACCACGACCCGGAAGGACCTCTGCAGCACGTCGGTGCCGATGGTCGCCATCATGCTGGCGAAGAGGTTGTAGCCTTCCTTTTTGTATTCCTTCTTGGGGTCCTTCTGGGCGTAGCTGCGCAGGAAGATCCCCTCGCGGAGTTGATCCATCTCGCGAAGATGCCACTTCCAGGCCTTGTCGATCGATTGGAGATAGATCACCCGGGTCACCGCGTAGAGACCCTCGGCGGTGTATTCCTTCTCCCGCGAGACCAGAAATGCTTCGATTTGGTCGAACAACGCCGTTTCGAGGTCGGCGATGGTGATGTCCACGATTTTGGTGACGTCCGGCTTGAAGGCGAAGATCTCCTTGCACATCTCCTCTAAGGTATCGAGATCCCACTCGTCGGAGTGGCTCTTCTCCGGGCAGGTCTTGGTGACCACGTCGATTACCGACTCCTCGATGCAATCGAGGACCAGCTCTTTTACGACCTCCGGCTTGTCGGCGCCGATCACGTCACGACGCAGCTTGTAGATCGCCTTGCGCTGCTCGTTCATCACGTCGTCGTACTCGAGCAGGTTTTTGCGAATGTCGAAGTTGTGTCCCTCCACCTTGCGTTGGGCGCTCTCGATCGACTTGCTGACCCAGCGATGTTCGATGACCTCCCCCTCCTCCATGCCGAGGGTGTCCATGACGCTCTTTAGGCGGTCGCCGCCGAAGATGCGCATCAGGTCATCCTCCAGCGACAGGTAGAAGCGGGAGGTGCCCGGATCCCCCTGGCGGCCGGAGCGGCCGCGGAGCTGGTTGTCGATGCGTCGACTCTCGTGGCGCTCGGTGCCGATGATGTGCAGACCGCCGGCGTCGAGGACCTCCTGCTTCTCCCGGGCGCAGGAGATGACGTGTGCCTCGACCGCCTTGGTGAAGCCGTCGGGATCCTCCGTCGGGTCGACCTCGCGGGCGGCGCGGTACTCGGGATTTCCACCGAGCAGAATGTCGGTGCCGCGACCGGCCATGTTGGTGGCGATGGTGACGGCGCTCTTGGAGCCCGCCTGGGCGACGATCTCTGCCTCCTGGCGGTGGTACTTGGCGTTCAGGACGTTGTGCGGGATCTTCAGGCGCTTGAGCAGCTTGGCGAGCACTTCGCTCTTCTCGACGCTCACCGTGCCGACCAGGCTGGGTTGCCCGCGGGTGCTGCGCTCCTGGATATCCTCGGCGATGGCGTGGAATTTTTCTTTTTCGGTGCGGAAGATCTGATCCGCTAGGTCGTCGCGAATGACCTGCACGTTGGTCGGCACTACGATCACGTCGAGGTCGTAGATCTTGGCGAACTCCTCAGCCTCGGTCTCGGCGGTTCCAGTCATGCCGGCGAGCTTGAGGAACATGCGGAAGTAGTTCTGGTAGGTGATGGTGGCGAGGGTCTGATTCTCGTTTTCAATCTTGACCCCCTCCTTGGCCTCCACCGCCTGGTGCAAGCCGTCCGACCAGCGCCGGCCATCGAGCACCCGGCCGGTGAACTCATCGATGATTTTTACCTTCTGCTCCTCGACCATGTAGTCGACGTCACGCCGGTAGAGGGTGTGGGCCCGCAAGCCTTGATTGACGTGGTGCAGCAGCTCGATGTTTTCCGGCTCGTAGAGGTTGTCGACGGCGAGGCGTTTCTCCACCGTGTGGAGGCCCTCCTCGGTGAGCATCACCGAGCGCGCCTTCTCATCCACCGTGTAGTCCTGCTCGCGGCGCAGGCCCGGGATGATGGCGTTGATCCGTCCGTACTTGTCGGTGCTCTCCTCGGAGGGGCCGGAGATGATTAACGGGGTGCGCGCCTCGTCGACCAGGACCGAGTCGACCTCGTCGACGATGCAGTAGTGGTGGCCACGCTGGTTGTAGTCGGCGAGGTACAACTTCATGTTGTCCCGCAGGTAATCGAATCCGAACTCGCTGTTGGTGCCGTAGGTGATGTGCTTGTTGTAGGTGTCCTGGCGTTCCTTGTCGGTGAGGCCGTGGAGGATGCAGCCCACGTCCATGCCGAGGAAGCGGTAGATCTGGCCCATCCAATCGGCGTCGCGTTGGGCCAGGTATTCGTTGACCGTGACCACGTGGCAGCCGCGGCCGGCGATGGCGTTGAGGTAGACCGGCAGGGTGGCGACCAGGGTCTTGCCCTCGCCGGTCTTCATCTCCGCGATCCTGCCCTGGTGCAGGACGATGCCGCCGACGAGCTGTACGTCGTAGTGGCGCTGGCCGAGGGTGCGGCGGGCCGCCTCGCGCACCACCGCAAAGGCCTCTGGCAGCAGGACCTCGAGGCAGGCGTCGATTTTTTTGCGCTCGACCTTGAGCTCCTCCTTGGTGCCGGTGCTGATGCGTAGGGCCGGGTCGCCCCCCTTGTCGGCGAACATCTGTTGGTAGCGCTCGGTGAACTCGCCGGTCTTGCCGCGCAGTTGGTCATCGGGGAGCGCCTTGAGCTTGGCCTCGAGGGCGTTGACCGCCTCGACCGTGGCCTGGGTGCGCTTGAGCTCTCGCTCGTTTTTGCTCGGGATGACCTTGTTCCACCACGACATATGGGAGCTCCGGGGGCGCGCCGCGTCATCGTGATGCGGCTCGGCAACGTACGCATTTGGTTTGGGCTGGTCAAGGTCATGGGAAGGTCTTGCCTAGCCCTGGGGTAGCCCGCACCGTGCCCTTAACGTCGCCCGCCCGGGGATGGTATGGACCTGGGACTGCACGTCAACCGCGGAAACGCCATGCTCAAGAGTCGACCCCTCATTGAAAAGGCCGAGTCCGAGACCGGGCTCCTCGTCGAGACCTTCTCTCGCGCCGACCTCGGGGGTGGGGTCTCTTTCTTCTCCAAGAGCGGCCTGCTCTGCGGCGCCCACGGGGCGATCATCTTCGTGGAGGAGGAGGCGCTCGGCCCGGGTGCGGTCCGGGTTTTCAAGAGTGCCAGCATCAAGAACCCCAGCCTCGCGGAGCACGGGGCCGTGGCCAGCATCACCTTTGAGTGTGATTACCAGGAGGTACGGCTCAGTGGGATCCAGAAGACCCAGGCGGCTGGGATCCTGGCGGTGGCGGGGGTGCGCGGGCTGCGGGTGGCGATGGAGCCCGACGCGGAACCAGACTCAGTGGAGATGCACGAGGGCTCGGGGGTGATTGGGAGCTCGAACAGCCTGGGGATCGGCACATCGCTCGGCGGTTTTGGGAGCAGCGACCTGGGGGTCGGCACATCGCTCGGCTCCTTTGGGAGCAGCGACCTGGGGGTCGGACAATCGCTCGGCAGCTTTGGGAGCAGCGACCTGGGGGTCGGACAATCGCTCGGCAGCTTTGGGAGCAGCGACCTGGGCGTTGGACAGTCGCTCGGCGGCTTTGGGAGCAGCGACCTGGGGGTTGGGGAATCCCTCGGCACCTATGGGAGCAGCGACCTGGGGGTTGGACAATCGCTCCGGACGTTTGGGAGCAGCGACCTGGGCATCGGCAGCTCCAGCCTGATCGGAGACACCGGCGTCACCGGCCAGAGCCTGATCAGCAGCGAAAGCGCCATATCCGGCGATAGCGGCATCGGCCTCGACAGCGGTCTCGGAGCTGCGGACCTGCGCACCGGCGAGAGCCTGATGAGCAGCGCGAGCCTGGTCAGCGGCGAGAGCTTGGTGACAGGCGAAACCCAGGTGGGTCTCGGCCCAGCCATCGGCGGCACCAGCGGGATCAGCAGCGAGAGCCACATCAACCCGGTCAGCGCCGTCGGAGGCGGTGCGGGGGTGGAGGTCGCCGACAGCTTCATCACCCGAACAGACACCTGGATCGAAATCGATCCGGACACCCTCCCGGAGCTCCCCAAGGATGAGGATGAGGATGAGCTCGAGGAGATCCACGACTTCGAGGAGATCGGCCATGAGGGGCTCCTCGAGGCCGAGCTATTCGAGGCAGGTGAGCCCAGCGCAGCCGGCCTCCCACCCGCGGACGCGGTCCCCAGCGGCATGGTGCGGGTCCGCTGGAAGTCCGGCGACTTCGACGTCTCCACGCAAGAGTTCATCGATGGCATCAAGGCCCGTCGCTTCGGCAAGGGAACTCGTTTCCGCAGCGAGGACATGGACGTTTTTGTCTCGCTCGGGGGCCATCCGATCTACCAGCGTTTTCGGCCGAGCCACACCCCGGAACACCGGGTGACCAAGAAGAAGCTGGGCAAGCTCTCGGAGAACAAGAAGTTCAAGCTGGCGGTCAACGCCGGCGGTGCTTTTTGCGGCGCGGTGCTCGGCGCTGAGGACGGCTTTGGCGGGTTCATCATCGGGTCGATGATCGGCTACGTGGTCACTTGGATCTGCGCCAAGATGTTCTTGCCGATCGTTGACGACGTTCTCGCGGACACCTGAGCATCCGGCGGGCGCGAAGGGACGAATGCCCAGAGACCTCTACACCGTCCTCCGGTTGCGCCGGGATGCTGACGCGGACGAGATCCGCAGCGCCTACCGGCGGCTCGCCCAGAAATACCACCCGGACATGGGCGCGCCCTCGGCGGAGCGCTTCGTCGAGATCAGCGAGGCCTACGAGGTCCTCGGCGATCCGGAGCGCCGCCGCGCCTACGACCTCGACCGCCAGCGTCAGCGTCAGCGCCAACGGCAGTCCCACGCCCGCCCATCACCGGGGGTGGAGCCCCTCGCCTCGCGCCGCCGCGCCACGGCGACCCCACGGGACCCGGGAGCCGACCCCCTCGGCCTGCTCGATGAGATCCTCGGTGACATGGCACCCGGGTTTTTCGACGCCGAGACGCGCCCCCGCGGTCGCTCCGAGCTACAGGTCGAGTTGATCCTCGATCGCCGGGAGGCCACCGTCGGCGGTCGTTTTCCCCTGCACGTCCCGCTCCGCAGCTGCGACGCCCGTGGCGGCACTGGGTACCTGGGCATGCATCGTTGTCCCGACTGCCGCGGGGCTCGCATCGACTACCACGCCATCGAGATCTCCATCCCACCGGGCGTCACCCACGGTGAGAACGTCCGGCTGCGGCTCGATGAGACGGGCCTGCCGGGGGTCGATCTCTTCGTCACGATCGCCGTTCAGCGTTAGGCCTGGTCCCCGGACGGCCGGATCGCCGGCAGACTGCGAATCCTCGTGCCGCCGGAAATATTGAGGGCTCCCCCGGCTTTCACTATCCTGTTCCCCGGGGTTGCTGGTGACGGACGACACGACACAGACCTTTGAGGAGTTGCTGCGTCAGCGTGGCGAGGAGGTCCAGGCTTGGCTCGTGGACCAGCGCCGGGGGCGACGGTTCACCGCTACCTTTCGGGTCGAGTATGCCGTCGACGGCAAGACCAACGTCTCCTTTTTGTCGAGCCTGTCCCTGTCGGAGATGGCCCTGCGCAGCGCCGGCGGGTTGGAGGAGGGCGCCACCCACGATTTTCTGATCCGCATCGACGACGGTAAGGGTGCCCTCGAGATCCGAGGCAGCGTGGTCGGCCAGCCCAGCCGCGACGGAGCGGTGGTGTCCTTCTTGCCGACGCAGATCGCGGCCGAGGCCAGGCTGCGCGGTTATGTCGAGTCGGAGATCCTGCCCAAGCTGGAGCGCGAATGCCAATCGCGGCGGCCGGACGTCAACAAGCTGCTGACCCTCGCCGCGATCTACAGCCAGCTCGACCGCGACGCGGAGGCCCTCGCCCTCTACCAGCAGGGTGCGGAGGCCGGGTTGCGCGAGGCCGAGATCTACGAGCAAACCGCCGGCGCCCTGCTGATCCAAGCCTATGGT